>NZ_JBHYVA010000118.1:0-16340 GCF_042750055.1 Streptomyces sp. NPDC059456 | reverse complement strand
CGCCCGGGCGGGCCCCCGCGCCGGCTAGACCGAGGGTGCGACGGCCGGTTCGCGCACACCGTCGAGGCCGTGGATGCTATGGGTGCCGTCGAAGCGGCCGGTGCGGTCGGTGCGGTCGGGGGCGTCGGCGTCGGCGCCGCGGGCCAGCAGGCGGCGGATCTCGCGGACCGCGGCACCGCCGGCGCGGTTGGCGCCGATCGTCGACGCCGACGGGCCGTAGCCGACCAAGTGGACCCGCTCGTCGCGGACCGCGCGGGTGCCCTCGACCCGGATGCCGCCACCGGGCTCGCGCAGGTGCAGCGGGGCCAAGTGGTCGATGGCGGCCCGGAACCCGGTGGCCCACAGGATCACGTCGGCCTCCACCTGCCGCCCGTCCGCCCAGGCGACACCCGTGGCCGTGATCCGGTCGAAGGCGGGCCGCCGGTCCAGCACCCCCGAGGCCAGCCCGGTCCGGACGGCCTCGTTCAGCGGGAGCCCGGTCACGCTGACCACGCTCTGCGGGGGCAGCCCCCGGCGGACCCGTTCGTCCACCAGCGCCACCGCCGCCCGGCCCTCGGCCTCGCCGAAGCTCCCGTCGCGGAACACCGGGGGCCGGCGGGTCACCCAGGTGGTCTCCGCCGCGACCTCGGCGATCTCCAGCAGGTGCTGCACCGCCGAGGTGCCACCGCCCACCACGATCACCCGGGCCCCGGCGAACTCCTGCGGACCGGGGTAGTCCGCCGTGTGCAGCTGGCGGCCCCGGAACGTCTCCTGGCCCGGGTAGCGCGGCCAGAACGGCCGGTCCCACGTCCCGGTCGCGTTGATCAGGGCCCGCGCGGACCAGGTCCCGGCCGAGGACTCCACCCGCAACCGTCCGTCGCCCCCGTCCCGGACGGCCGTGGCGTCCACGGGGCGCCGCACGCGCAGCCCGAACCGGTCCTCGTACGCCCCGAAGTACTCACCGATCACCGCGGACGAAGGCCGCAGCGGGTCGGCGTCCGTGAGCTCCATGCCGGGCAGCGCGTGCATCCCGTGCACCTTGCCGTACGTCAGCGAGGGCCAGCGGAACTGCCACGCGCCGCCCGGACGCGGCGCGTGGTCGAGCACCACGTGGCCGATCCCCGCCCGCGCCAGGTGGTACGCACTGGACAAACCCGCCTGACCGGCACCGACGACCACCACGTCGACGGTCTCCGCACCCCGCACCATTTCGTTCACGGTTCTACCAACTCGGCGGAGCCGCGGGATCTTCCCCGGCCCCCGCCCGCCGCCCTCCCGCGCAGCCCTCCCGCGCAGCCCTCCCGCGCAGCCCTCCCGCGCAGCCCTCCCGCGCCGCCACCCCCGCCGCAGGCCCTACGCCCGGGCGGGCCGCAGGGAGGAGAGCCACTCGTGGGCCGCGGCCGCCGTGAACTGCGCGTGCCCGGAGCGGAAGACGAGGGCGGCCGTGGCGAACGCCGGGTCGTCGGCGGTGGCGGCCACGTAAGGGACCGCCACACAGGCCATCCCGGCCGCACGGGCGGCCTGCGCGCCCGGGGCCGCGTCCTCCACGGCCACGCAGTCGGCCGGGTCCGCCCCGAGCCGGCGGGCCGCTTCGAGGAAGACGTCGGGGGCGGGCTTGCCGTGCGGCACCTCCTCGGCCGAGACCACCGTCGTCAGCAGCGCGTCCAGGCCCGTCCCGGCCAGCACGGCGTCGATCGCCTCCCGCGAGGACCCGGACGCCACCGCCATCGGGACGCCCTCCGCGTGCAGCCGCTCCACGAACCGGCGCATCTCGGGGAACGCCTCGGTCCCGGTCCGGGCCAGCTCCAGATACGCGGCGTTCTGCTCGGCCAGGAGCTGCTCCACCGGGGCCTCGATCCCGTACCGGTCCCGCAGGATCTCCAGCGTTTCCAGCGTGCCGATGCCGATGAAGCGGGCGTGCTGCTCCCAGGTGAAACCGGTGACGCCGTGCCGCGCCAGGGTGCGCCGCCCGGACTCGTAGTAGTTCGGCTCGCTGTCCACGAGGGTGCCGTCGAGATCGAATATGACGGAAATCATCCGATGCGCCCGTTCTGCCGGTCGTGTACGTGTCCCGACCATCCTGTCAGGATGTGCGCGCAGCCCGTCCCACGGACTCGACCAGCGGCAGCAGCCGGTGCGCGACGCGCTCGCGCAGCGCCACCTCCGTACGGGTGCGGACCACCCCGGGCAGCCGGATCAGCCGCTGGATCACGTCCTCCAGGTGGGCGTTGTCGCGGGCCGCCACCCGGGTCAGCAGGTCCCCGCCGCCGGTGATCGAAAACGCCTCGATGATCTCGGGTACGGCGGCGAGCGCCTCGCCGACCTCGTCCAGGTGCCCCTGGGTGACCTCGATGTGCACGAAGGCCAGCACCGGATGCCCGAGCGCGGCGGGGGACAGCACGGGACCGGTTCCGGTGATCACCCCGGTGCGCTCCAGCCGGTCCAGCCGGGCCTGGAGGGTGCCCCGCGCGACCCCGAGGATCCGTGCGTATTCGCGGACGCTGGTGCGCGGCTGCTCGATCAGCAGACGCAGGATCCGGGTGTCGAGTTCGTCCACCGCCATGCCGCGACTGTACCAATGGCCCAGTGGAGCGCCTTTTCGTCCCGGTGCATCCGCCGACGCCCGTCCACGGGAATCCCTTGCGGGGGCGCCGCCCGCGGACCTGTACGAACGAGGAGCGGAGACAGCGATGACGGCCACCACCGGTCTGCACTGCCTGGTCACCGGGGCCACCGGCTACATCGGCGGCCGCCTGGTGCCGGAACTGCTCGACGCCGGACACCGCGTCCGGTGCCTGGCCCGGTCCCCGGAGAAGCTGCGCGACCACCCCTGGGCCGGGCGCGCGGAGGTCGTCCGCGGCGACGCCACCGACGCGGAGTCCGTCGCGGCGGCCCTGCAGGGGATCGACGTGGCCTACTACCTCGTCCACGCGCTCGGCGCCGGATCCGGGTTCGAGAACCGCGACCGCGCGGCCGCCCGGATCTTCGCCGAACAGGCCCGCGCCGCCGGGGTCCGCCGCATCGTCTACCTCGGCGGCCTCACCCCGGCGGACATCCCGGCCGGCGAACTGTCCCCGCACCTGCGCTCCCGCGCCGAGGTCGGCGAGATCCTCCTCGGCTCCGGGGTCCCGGCCACCGTCCTGCGCGCCGCCGTCATCATCGGCTCCGGTTCGGCCTCCTTCGAAATGCTGCGCTACCTGACCGAACGGCTGCCGGTCATGGTCACGCCCAGCTGGGTCGGCACCCGGGTCCAGCCCGTCGCCGTCCGCGACGTCCTGCGCTATCTCGTCGGCAGTGCCGGCATGCCGCCCGAGGTGAGCCGCGCCTTCGACATCGGCGGCCCCGACGTGGTCACGTACGAGGAGATGATGCGCCGCTACGCCACCGTGGCGCAGCTGCCGCCGCGCTTCATCCTCCGCGTCCCGATGCTCACGCCGCGGCTGTCCAGCCACTGGATCGGCCTGGTCACCCCCGTACCGCGCGCGCTGGCCCGGCCGCTCGCCGAGTCCCTGCGCCACGAGGTCGTGTGCGCCGAGCACGACATCGCACGGTACGTCCCGGATCCGCCCGGCGCCCCGATCGGCTTCGACCAGGCCCTGTCCCTGGCCCTCCAGCGGGTGCGCGAGGCGAACGTGACCACCCGCTGGTCCTCCGCCGGCTACCCCGGCGCCCCCAGCGACCCGCTGCCCACCGACCCCGACTGGGCCGGCGGCAGCCTCTACACCGATGAGCGGGAACTCGCCGTCGACGCCTCGCCCGCCGCGCTGTGGCGGGTGGTCGAGGGCATCGGCGGGGAGAACGGCTGGTACTCCTTCCCGCTGGCCTGGGCCGTACGGGGCTGGCTGGACCGGCTCGTCGGCGGCGTCGGCATCCGGCGCGGCCGGCGCGACGCGTCACGGCTGCGGGTGGGCGACTCCCTCGACTTCTGGAGGGTGGAGGACATCGAACCCGGCAGCCTGCTGCGGCTGCGCGCCGAAATGCGGCTGCCGGGTCTGGCCTGGCTGGAGATGCGCGCCGACCGGCCCGCGGGAAGCGCGCCGGCCGGGGCCCGGGGGGCCCGGTACCGGCAGCGCGCGCTGTTCCATCCGCACGGGCTGCTCGGTCACCTCTACTGGTGGAGCGTGTCGCCGTTCCACGCCGTCGTGTTCGGCGGCATGGCCCGCAACATCGCCCGCGCCGCGAGCCGCCTGGACGAGGAGGCCGCCGCGGGGCGGGCCGCCGCGCCCGCGCCTGCGCCCGGAGCCGCACCCGCACCCGGAGCCGCCGCACCTGCGGCTGACGCGGCCGAAGCGGCCGCATCCGAACCCGCCGCACGGGGCGAAGTAACGGCTGACGACCGACCCCACGGACCGGAAGCGGAGCGAGACACACCATGAACGTCGCGGTGGTCCTGTACACCTCAGACCTGCGCCTGCACGACCACCCGCCGCTGCGGGCGGCACTGTCCTCCTGCGACCGGGTGGTGCCGCTCTTCGTCCGCGACCGCGCCGTGGACGCGGCCGGCTTCGCCGCACCCAACCGGCTCGCCTTCCTCGCCGACTGCCTCGCCGACCTCGACGCCGGGCTGCGCGAACGCGGCGGCCACCTCGTGCTGCGCTCCGGCGACGCCGTCGACGAGGTCTGCGCCCTCGTCCAGGAGTGCGACGCCGACGAGGTCCACATGGCGGCCGGAGTCAGCGGCTACGCCCGGGCCCGCGAGGAACGGCTGCGCGCCGCCCTCGAAGCCGAGGGCCGGCGGCTCTACGTGCACGAGGCCGTGATCACGGTCGCCGCCCCCGGGGCCGTGCTCCCCGCGGGCTCCGACCACTTCGCCGTGTTCACCCCGTACTTCCGCCGCTGGACCGAACTGCCGCCCCGCGCCCCCGTCGCCGCCCCCCGCTCCGTGCGCGTGCCGGAGGGCATCGGCTCCGACCCGCTGCCCCGGAGGGCGTCCGTCACGGGGGTCTCCCCGGGCCTCGCACGCGGCGGGGAGCGCGAAGCGCGCGAGCTCCTCAAGCGCTGGCTGCGCGCGGGCCTGTCCCGCTACGAGGAGGCCCACGACGACCTGGCCGGGGACGCCACCTCCCGGCTCTCCCCGCACCTGCACTTCGGGACGCTCTCGCCCACCGAGGCCGTCCACCGCGCCCGTTCCGCCGCCGACGGACCCGGCGGCGAGGCCTTCGTCCGGCAGATCTGCTGGCGCGACTTCCACCACCAGGTGCTCGCCGCCCGCCCCGAGACCGCCGTACGCGACTACCGCGACCGCAGCGACCGCTGGCGCACCGGAGCGGCAGCCGAGGAGGAGACCGAGGCCTGGAAGGAGGGCCGGACCGGCTACCCGGTGGTCGACGCGGCCATGCGCCAGCTGCTCCACGAGGGCTGGATGCACAACCGGGGCCGGCTGGTCACGGCCAGCTTCCTCGCCAAGACCCTGTACGTGGACTGGCGGACCGGCGCCCGGCACTTCCTGGACCTCCTCGTGGACGGCGACCTCGCCAACAACCAGCTCAACTGGCAGTGGGTGGCCGGGACGGGCACCGACACCCGCCCCAACCGCGTCCTGAACCCGGTGCGCCAGGGACTGCGCTACGACCCCACGGGCCGCTACGTGCACCGCTGGGTACCGGAGCTGGCCGGGCTCGACGCCCCGCAGGTGCACGAACCCTGGCGGCTCCCGGGGCTGGAGCGGGCCCGCTACGACTACCCGGAGCGGATCGTCGAACTCGCCGACGGGCTCGACCGGTTCCGGCGGGGACGGGGCGGCGAATGAGCCCGCGGCCGGGCCGCGGAACCGTATCGTGAGCGGGTGGACCGCGCGCCCCGGACACCCCGGCAGACACCGCCTCAGCAGACACCGCTTCAGCACCGGCAGCCCGCCGCCGCACTGAGCACCGGCGCGGTCGCCCGCCACCTCGGGGTCTCGCCGACCACGCTGCGCTCCTGGGAGCGGCGGTACGCGATCGGCCCGGCCCACCGCGAGGCCGGCCGGCACCGGCGCTGGACCGCACCGGACATCGCCCGGCTGGAGCTGATGTGCCGGCTCACCGCCGGCGGGGTACCCCCGGCCGAGGCGGCCCGGGCGGCCCTCGGCGGCGCCGCCCGGACCCCCCGCGCGGGGGGGCAGGCGCGGCCGCCCGGCCCCCGGCGGGCCGAGCGCGCTGCCGCTGGGGCCGGTCCGTCCGGAATGCCGGGGGCTCTCGCGGGCCGCCGTGCGCCTGGACGCGCCGACCGTGGCGGACCTGCTGGAGGAAGCCGTGGCCGAGCACGGCCTGGTCACCGCCTGGGAGCAGGTCATCGCACCGACCCTGCACGCGGTGGGCCGCAAATGGGCCTCCGCCGGGGAGCGTTACGTGGAGGTCGAGCACCTGCTGTCCTGGCAGGTCTCCGCGGCGTTCCACCGGATCCGGCCCGTGCCCGAGCCGCCCCGGACCCCGCCCGTGCTGCTGGCCTGCGTTCCCGGCGAGCAGCACAGCCTGCCCATCGAGGCCCTGACCGCGGCCCTCGGCCAACGGGGCGTGCCCGCCCGGATGTTCGGACCGGCGCTGCCCGCCGAAGCCCTGCACGACGCCGTGCGGCGTACCGGCCCGCGGGCCGTCGTCCTGTGGGCGCAGTCCCGTACGACCGCGGACCCGGCCCTGGCCCGGTCGGTGGCCGCCATCGAGTGGGGCCTGCGCGGAGCCCGCTCCCACTCGGCCCTGCTGCTCGCCGGGCCCGGCTGGAGTCCGGGCCCGCCGGCCCCGCGTACCGAGCGGCTGTACGGGCTGCGTTCGGGCCTCGCGGTCATCGAATCGCTGGCGCCGCCGCGGGCAGCGAACGGCGCAGCTGGTGCAGGGCCCTTCGCATATGGCTCTTGACGGTGCCCAGCGGAAGCCCGGTGCGGTCCGCGATCTGGGCCTGCGTCAGGTCCGCGTAGAAGGCGAGGCGCAGCACCCGTTGCTGTTCGAACGGCAGTCTGGCCAGCTCCCCGAGGACCATGACCCGGTCCAGGACCTGTTCCGACTCCTGCCGCGGCAGGCTCCCGGGGCGCGGGGGGCCCCCGGGGGGGGCGGCCGCGGCCGCCGCCCGGGCCCGCCGGGTCCGTGCCTCCAGGGCGTCGGCCACCTTGTGACGGGTGATGCCGGTGATCCAGGCGCCGAGGCCGCCCGGGCCGGGCCGGTAGCGGCGCCGGCCGTTCCAGGCGGCGAGGAAGACCTGCTGGGTGACGTCCTCGGCCTCCCGCTCGTCGCCCAGGGACCGGTGGGCGAGCGCGTGGACCAGCGGGCGCCAGCGCCGGTAGACCGCCTCCATGCAGCGTTCGTCGCCCGCCGCGAAGCCCGCGGCGAGACCGGCCGTCGCCGCCGCGTCCGGCGCGGACCCCCGCGCGGCGCAGTGCTCACGCTCCTTCTCGTCCATGTCCCGAGCCTCGCCACGACGCGGCTGGGCGGCCAGTCGCAGCGTTTCCGCATCGCTTTGCCGGTAAGCGGGGCCGGACCTGCGCCGCCCCGCCCTCAGAGCGCGTGCAGCCGCGGCTGGGGCAGGTAGGACAGCGCCACCGCCAGCACCACCGCGCCCGGCGGGACCAGCAGCCGGTCCACCGTCCAGCCGGCCCGCACCAGCAGGGCCCCCGCCAGCCCCCCGGCGAACATCGCGAGGACCGACGCCGCCCGCCGCACCCAGGCCGCCGTCCCGTACCCGAAGGCGCCGTCCTGCCCCAGGGCCGAACCGGCGAGCAGGAAGGTCAGGGACCGGGTGACCAGCGTGGTCGGCACCCCGGGCACGTTCACCCGCATGCTCGTCACATTGCGCATCCCCATGGCCACCGCCAGCAGGCAGGCCACCGCCATGTGCCGCCAGGTCGGTTCCCCGTAGTGCGCCGCCAAGCCCCTTCCGGCCCCCGCCGCGACCAGGATCAGCCCCGCCTCGATCGTCAGACCGATCACGAACCAGCGCCGCCCGCGCGCCTCCGAGAAGGCTTCGAGCCGGGCCCCGCACACCGCCCCCGCCGCGAAACCGGCCAGCGAGACCGCGGGCGCCAGCGCCGGCAGGCTCGCCTGCCGGGCGGCCCCGAACGCCAGGAACAGCACGTTGCCGGTCTGCATCGCCGTGAAGACCGGTCCGAGCGCGAGCAGGCTGACCGCCTCGATCATCCCGGTCACGACGGTCAGCGCGACCATCAGCACCGTCAACCGGGTCGGCCGCACGGGGAGCGGTCTCACGTCCATGACGCCCGACAGTGACATGCGCCCCGGATCCTTCGCCGCCGACATGCCGGAGGGCTTAGGGTCCGGAACATGAGTGACCTGCTGCTGGTGAGACACGGTGAGACGGCATGGAGCGCCACCGGGCGCCACACCGGACGGACCGACGTGCCGCTGAGCGCCGCCGGGGTCGAGGAGGCGATCTCACTGTCGCCGTACTTCCGCGACCGGCACTTCGCGCTGGTGCTGACCAGCCCGCTGCGCCGGGCCGTCGCCACGGCCGAGCTCGCCGGACTGAGCGGCGGCGTGAGCGACCCAGACCTGTACGAATGGGACTACGGCGGCTACGAGGGCATCACCACGGCCGAGATCCAGCAGACGCGGCCGCACTGGTCTCTGTGGACCGACGGGGTCCCGCCCGGAGACGCCGAACACCCCGGCGAGGACGCCGGCCAGGTCGGTGCCCGCGCGGACCGCGCCCTGGCCCGGGCCGCCGAGGTCCTCGCCGAGGACCGGGGAGACGCCGTCATCGTCGCCCACGGCCACTTCCTGCGCGTCCTGACCGCCCGCTACCTGGGCCTGCCCCCGCAGGACGGCAGGCTCTTCCTGCTGCGCACCGGCACGGTCAGCATCCTGTCCACCGAACACGGCCTCCCCGTGATCGCCGGCTGGAACACCCACCCGTAGCGGGTGCCCGGGGGCTGATCCGGCGCCCGGGCCCGGTGTCCGGGGACGTCCCGCCGAGAGAGGCGGCGCGTCCCGTGGGATTCTGAAACCGTGCGAGCCCTTGGGGAACTCCGTACGGGCACCGGCCCACTGCCGGCGGCCGCACGCCGGGCCGTGCGCACCACGTTGGCCGCCTGCACGGGCTTCTACCTGTTCCTGTACGGCCTCGACCGGCCCATCGGCGCCACCTACGCGCTCTTCGCCGCGGTCTCCCTGGCAGGCCTCTCCCGCATCCCGGGAACCGGACGGCAGCGGGCCGCGGTGATGGTCAGGCTGCTGCCGGTGGCCTGCGTCCTGGTGACCGTGGGAACCCTCCTCGCCGTCCGGACCTGGAGCGCCGTCCTCGGCATGGCCGTGGTCGGCTTCTGCGTCGCCTTCTCGGCAGCGGCCGGACCCCGGCCGGCGGGCGCCGCGTCCGGCCTGCAACTGCTCTACATCCTGCCGAGCTTCCCGCCGTACGCCCCCCACACCCTCGACGAACGGCTCGCCGGCACCCTCACCGGCCTCCTGCTGCTGATCATGGCCGAGGCATGGGTGCTGCCCGACCCGCGGGTCGCGACCTACGCGGAGCGGGCCGCGGCCTCCGTGGCCGAAGCGGCCCGCTGCGCCGCCGCCCTGGCGCAGCCGCCCTACGTCCTGGACGCCGCCGCCTCCGACCGGGCCCGGGCGGCCGCCGAGGCACTGCGGTCCTCCCGGGTGCCGGAAGCGGAACGCCCCGCCGGTCCGGGTCTGCGCGAGCGGGCACTGGCCCACACCGGGCTGGCCGCCCGCACCCTGCTCTCCCGGCTCCGGAACCTGCCCCCACCCGCGCCCGGGCGGGCGCCGAGGACGGCCGGACTCGAACTCCTCGACGGGGTCCGCGCATCGGCCGCCGGCAGTTCCACCCTGCTGCGCGACGCCCGCCCGCCCGCCGCGGACTCGACGGAACTGCTGCGCCTGCGGGCCCGCAACTCCCGCACCCCGGCCGAGCTGCCCGAATCCCGCCGCCGGCAGGCCGCCCTGCTGGAGGTCGCGGACGCCGCCGTCGCCCTGCGCACGGCAGCCGAGATCTCCGTCGAGGGGCGCGGCCTGCACCCGACCGAGGACACCGCCGACCGGTTCTGGTACCTCCGGCAGAGCACCGTGCGGCTGTGGTGGCACCGGATCTCCGCCCACACCGGACCGCGGTCCGTGTACTTCCAGAACGCCGTACGGATCGCGCTGGCCCTCGCCGTGGCCCGTACCGTCGCCGGGCTCGACTCCCTCCCGCACGGCTTCTGGGCCATGCTCGCGGTCCTCAGCCTCACCCGCACCACCGCCGTGCAGACCCGCGGAACCGTGCGCACCGCGCTGATCGGCACCTCTCTGGGCGCGGTCGCCGCCGGCACGGTGCTCGCCCTGACCGGCGGGGAGACCACCGTCTACGCGATCGTGCTCCCGCCGCTGATGCTGTTCACGTTCACCGTCGGCCCGGTCCGGGGCGTGGGCTGGGCGCAGGCGCTGTTCACACTGGTCGTCTCCGTCGTCTTCGCCCAGCTGTCCGTGGTCACCTGGCAGCTCGCCGAGGTCCGGTTCCTCGACGTGACCATCGGCAGCGCGATCGGGATCGTGTGCGGGCTCCTGGCCTGGCCGCGCGGTGCGCAGGACGAACTGGGCCGGGCGGTGGCCGCGCTGCTGCGCGCCTGCGCCGACGACGTCGAGTCGACCACGGCCGTCGTCACGGCACCCCGGGGGCCCGCGCCGCCGGCCCCGGGGGACGAGGAGCACCGGGTCCGTTTCACGCTGGTCATGGCCGAGTCGGCGTACGCCCAGTACCAGACCGAGGCGCAGCGCCCGGCCGGTCCGGGCCGGGACTGGCAGGCCACGGTCATGACCGGGCACCACGTGCTCTGGGGCTCCGGGCGGGTCCTGGGCAGTGCGGACGGGACTCCGCTCGCGCGCGGCGAGGCGGCGCAGCTCGGGGACTACGCGGCGCGCGTGGCGGCCGGACTGCGCCGGGCGGCGGCCGTGGCGGACGTCCCGCACAAGAACGGGCACCCGGCCCCGGTCCGGACCCGGCCGGGCGGACCGGGTGTACGGGGCGAACCGGGCAGGCGGGGAGAACCGGGCGGGCCGGGTGGTCCCGAGGCCGTCGCCGGGTCCGGGGTGCCGGAGCTGCCGGGGCCCGCCGACGCGGCGCCCCCCGACGCGGGTCCCCTGTACTTCGCCGCGACGGCCTGGTTCGACTCGCTGACGGCGGACCTCGGGGTCATCGAGTCGGGCCGCGCCCCGGCGGCGTCCCCCGGCCCGGCGTGATCCCGCGCCCGCCGTTTCCCGCCCGCGCGCCCGGGCAGAACCCCCTCGGCGCCGTCCGGGACCGAACCGGGCGGCGGGGAGCGGCAGCGAACCGGGGACGAGGGTGAGGGGCGCCGATGAGTGACGGCAAGTCCGCAGCGGACGTGTTCGACGAGGTCGGCGCGCGGTACGAGGAGGTGTTCGGGCGGGTGCCCGGTCAGCTCGCCGCACTGGACTGGCTCACCGCCCGCCTCGCCCCGGGCGCCCGCGTGCTGGACGTGGGCAGCGGTACGGGCCGCCCGGCCGCCGAGGCGCTCGCCCGGGCCGGGTGCGCGGTGACCGGGATCGACGTGTCGGCGCACATGGTCGACCTCGCGCGTTCCCGGGTGCCGCAGGCCCGGTTCGAGCAGGCCGACGTACGGACGTACGCGGCCGCGGAGGGCGGCTTCGACGCGGTGTGCTCCTTCTTCCCGCTGCTGGTGATGTCCCAGCGGGAGGTGGCGGCGTCGCTGGAGCGGATGGCGTCGTGGGTGGCGCCCGGCGGGTACTTCGTGATGGCCACGGTGCCCGGGGACATCAGCGACCTCGACATCGTGTGGATGGGGCACGAGGTCACCGTCAGCAGCCTGTCCCCGGCGGAGCACCTGCGGCTGCTGGGCGCGGCTGGGCTGGAGGTGCTGGAGCACCACACCGCACTGTTCCGGCCCGAGACGGCTCCGGTGGGTCCGGGCGGTCCGGCGGCTCCGGCGGCTCCGGCGGGTCCGGGCGGTCCGGCGGCTCCGGCGGGTCCGGGCGGTCCGGCGGCTCCGGCCGTCGCCCCCGAGGAGCACTTCTTCTGTTACGCCCGCCGCCCCGCCTGAGCGCCGGCTGGTCCGTTGGCAGCGCGTGGCCGATGTGAGGGCCCTGTGACTGGGCCAATGGACCAGTGAGGGGGAGCCGTGTTGAGCCAGTGGGCCCTCGGATGCTTATCTGTGTCGTATCCATGTACTTTCGGCGCCGCGCAGCGCCGGGCGGCAACGAGGCCGGTCCGGAGCGCGGCGCCTTCGCCGTGCCCGCCTGCCGCCCACCACCCCCGGGCGGCCGCCGGGCCGGCGCGCACCACTGCAAGGGGGGCGGCACACCGCCGTGAAGAGGATGTTCGTGGCTCCGGATCCGGGGCGCCTGAGACTGAAGAACTCGCTGCGGGCCGCGCTCGGCGTCGCCTCCGCCGTCGCCGTGGCCGAGCTCTGCGGTCTCTCCCTCACCGCCTCGATCACCGGGGGGCTGGCGGCCCTGCTCACCCTGTTCACCGTGCTCGACCCGACCGTACGGGCCCAGCGCGTGACCAGCGCCCTGCTGCCCGTCGCCGGATTCCCCGTCCTCGCGCTGGCCACCGGCCTGCACGCGGTGCCGGCGGCCAGGGACGCCGCCTTCCTGGCCGTCGTCTTCGCCGGGGTCTACGCCCGCCGCTGGGGGCCGCGCGGACACGCCCTCGGGATCTTCGCCTTCATGATGTTCTTCGTCACGCAGTTCCTGCACGCCGTCCCCGGCCAGCTGCCCGAGCTGTACGCCGCGGTCGGGCTGGCGCTGCTCTCCGCCGGAGCCGTGCGGTTCGTCCTCTGGCCGATCGAGCGGCGCACCCCGCCGCCCGCCGCGCCGCCCGGCCTGCCCGGTACCGGCCTGGCCCGGCCCACCACCCGGCAGGCCTTCCAGGCCACGGCCGCCTGCGCCTTCGCGCTCGGGGTCGGCCAGGCGCTCTCCGACACCCGCTGGTACTGGGCCGTCGGCACCGCCTGGTGGATCTTCGTCAACACCGCCTCCCGGGGCGAGACCCTCGTCCGCGGGTTCCGCCGGGTCCTGGGCACGGTCGTCGGCATCGCCGCCGGACTGCTGATCGCCGTACCGCTGCACGGCGCGCCCGCGCCCACCGCCGCACTGGTCGCCGTATGCGTCTTCGGGATCTTCTACACCGCGGCGCCCTCGTACTCCTGGATGATGTTCTTCGTCACCGTCATGGCCGGCCTGCTCTACGGCCTGCTCGGCGTCCTGCACCCGGGCCTGCTGCTCCTGCGCTTCCAGGAGACCGCCATCGGCGCGCTGGGCGCCGCTCTCGCCGTGGTGCTCGTCCTGCCGGTGACCACGCACGCCGCCAACGACGCCTGGATCCAGCGCGCGCTGCACTGCGTACGGGCCTCCACCGCGGCCTCCCTCGCCCGCCTCGCGGGGGACCCGGACGCCGATCCCGCCCCGCACGCGGCCGAACTGGAGCTGCTGCTGGGGCGCGTACGGATGGCCCTCGCCCCCCTCGTGCACCCGCTGAGCCCGCTGCGCGCCCGCAAGGCCCGGGCCCGGCAGGTCCTCGGGCTGCTCGACGACTGCGCCCGCGAGGTGCGCGGGCTCGTGGCCGTCGCCGCCGACCCGCAGGCCTCGCACGACGCCCGGCTGGCCGCCGCCTGCTGGCGGGTGGAGGCCGCCGTGGAGGCGCTGACCGCCCCGCGGGACACGGCGGGCCCCGCCACCGCGGCGCACCCCCGGCCCGCCGCCGCGGAACCGGCCCTCGCGCACCTGCACGGCCTGGAACACGCCCTCGTGGCCCTGCACGCCCCGCTGCGCACCGACCCGCGCTCGCCGCTCGTCATCAGCGCCTGACCGTCACCGGCGGCCGCGGCGGCCGCCCCGGTCGGCCCGCCCGCCCCGGCGGGCCGAATTCCGAGGTCAGAGCCCTGCTGACGGCGGATCGTACGCCCTGTCAGGCTCCCACCGCAGGGCAATGGCCCGAAGATCACTCGGTGGAGTGTTCCGGATGCACGTTCCCCGCGGCGCTGATCTGCGGCCTGTACAACGGGTGATCGGTGATTGCACATTCATCCGGCACGTACAGGGTGGATCTGGTCGGACAGGGGGTAACCGCCCGGGATGGAAATACTTCAACAGCGCTCGACCACAGCCGAAGTGTGGGAAGCAGCCGAGGAGTTCGTCCGACTCTTCCATCGGGAGAATCCGCAGGCGGGTGATCCGCGGGCCCGGCTCGCCGCCGTGCGGGCCGAGCTCGCGGACACCGGAAGCTACCGGCACACCCCGCAGGAACTCGTCCACGGGGCCCGTGTCGCCTGGCGCAACAGCAACCGCTGCATAGGCCGGCTGTACTGGAACTCGCTGCGCGTGCGCGACCGGCGAGACCTCACCGACGCCGACGACATCGCCGCCGAGTGCTTCGAGCACCTGCGCGACGCGACCAACGGCGGCCGGGTCAGGCCCACGATCACCGTCTTCGCACCGGACGCCCCGGACCGTCCCGGCCCGCTGATCTGGAGCGAGCAGCTCGTCCGGTACGCCGGCTACGGCGACCACCACTCCGTCACCGTGGGCGACGCCCGCAACGCCCCGCTCACCGGTGCGCTGCTGAGCCTCGGCTGGACCGGGGGCGCGGGCACCCCCTTCGACCTGCTCCCGCTGGTGGTGCAGGGCGTCGACGACAAACCGCGCTGGTTCGAAACCCCCGCCGACGCCGTGCTGGAAGTCCCGATCCTGCACCCCGACGACGCCGGCTGGGCGGACTGGGGGCTGCGCTGGCACGCCGTACCCGCCATCTCCAACATGTGCCTGGAGATCGGTGGCATCCACTATCCGGCCGCACCGTTCAACGGCTGGTACATGGGCACCGAGATCGGCGCCCGCAACCTCGCGGACACCGACCGCTACAACCTCCTCCCCGCCGTCGCCCGGCGCCTGGGCCTCGACACCTCCAGCGACCGCTCGCTCTGGAAGGACCGTGCGCTCGTCGAGCTCAACCGGGCCGTCCTGCACTCGTTCGACCGGGCCGGGGTCACCATCGCGGACCACCACACCGAGTCCCGGCGCTTCCTCAGCCACCTGGAGCGGGAAGAGCGCAAGGGCCGTGAGGTGGGCGCCGACTGGTCCTGGATCGTGCCGCCGATCTCGGGCTCCGCGACGCCGGTCTTCCACCGCACCTACGAGGACCGGCCGAGCACGACGGCGTACGTGCACCACCGCGGAGCGCAGGAACGCGCCCAAGGCCGGGATCTGGTCTAGACCTTCTGTTACCGTCGGCTCCGCACGGATCGATCCGAAACGGCGGAGAGGGGCATCCGATGGGCGGTGCGGACGGCATCACGAGCACGGACGGCAGGGACCGCAGCGGCGGACACCGGGTCCACATCGGCTCGTTCACCTCGGCGGGCGGCCGCGGCATCACCACGGCGGACGTGGACCCGGCGACCGGTGCGCTGACCCTCCTGTCCACCACCGACGCGGTCGCCGACCCCTCGTACCTCGCCCTCGACCGGGGCGCCGGGATCGTCTACGCCGTCAGCGAGACCGAGCAGGGGGCGGTCGCCGCCTTCCGGCCCGCCCCCGAAGGCCTCGTCGCACTCGGGCCCCCCCGACCGGTCGGCGGGGCCGGGCCGACGCACCTGAGCGTGACCGGGCGCCGGCTGCTGACCGCCAACTACACCTCCGGCAGCGTCAGCAGCCTCCCGCTCGCCGCCGACGGCACCGTGTCCGGGCCCGCCGAGGTCCTCGTCCACCGGGGCTCCGGCCCCGACGCGAGCCGCCAGGAACGGCCGCACGCCCACCAGGTGCTGCCCGATCCGAGCGGCCGCTGGGTGCTCAGCGTGGACCTCGGCACCGACTCGGTCCGCGTCTGCGCGCCGGACCCGGCCACCGGGGCGCTGCGCCTGCACGGCGAGACCGCGCTGCGCGCCGGGACGGGCTCGCGCCACCTCGCGTTCCATCCGGCCGGCGAGGTCGTCTACGTCCTGCACGAGCTGGAGCCGCAGTTGACCGTCTGCCGCTGGAACGCGGACTCCGGGCAACTGGAACCGATCGGCGAGGTTCCGGTCGCTCCAGTGGCCGCTCCGGGCGCCGTACGGGCCTACCCCTCGGCCGTGGTGGCTTCCCCCGACGGCCGTTTCGTGTGGGCGGCCGTGCGCGGCGCGGACACGATCGTCACCCTCTCGCTCGCCGACGGGGCGGAGAAGCCCGCGCTGACGGACCGGGCGGACTGCGGCGGCAGTTGGCCGCGGGACCTCGCCGCAGATCCCTCGGGACGCAGGCTGTACGCGGCCAACGAGCACTCCGGGGACGTCACCTGGTTCGACGTCGACCCGCTGACGGGGCAGCCGCGCCGGTCCGGCTCGGTGGCGGTGCCGGCCGCCACCTGCGTGCTCTTCGCCTGACCCGGGGGCCTTGCGCCCCACCCGCGCACGGACGAGGGCCCGCGCGCCC
>NZ_JBHYVA010000117.1:7631-16433 GCF_042750055.1 Streptomyces sp. NPDC059456 | reverse complement strand
GCGCGCGGGGGGGGGGGGGGGCGCTTGTGTGGGAGAGTGGGCGGCGTCTGGCCCGCGCGGCCCCTGGGGGGCGGTGCGCCCGCCCGCGGGGGGGGGCCCCCAGGGCCCCACGGCGGCCTTCGCAACGCGGGGCCGGCACACCCGTACCACCGAGCGCCTGCGCTCCCTGACCCTCGAAGCGACCCTGGTCCACCCGGGCGCCTCCCCCGACGGCGCGGTCGCGCGCGGCGCCGACGCGGTGCTGTGGCTCGCCGGCGAGCTCTACAACCGCGACGAGATCCGCTCCGTCCTCACCGCCGCCGCCGGGGCCGGCGCCTCGGACGCCGAACTGGTGCTGGGCCTGTTCGAGACGTACGGGCTGCACGCCTTCCGGCTGCTCAACGGCCGGTACGCGGCGGTGCTCTGCCAGGAGCAGCGCGTCCTGCTCGCCACCGACCACGCCGGCTCCGTACCGCTGTACACCCGGCCCGTGCCCGGGCACGTACTGGCCGCGACCGAGGCCAAGGTGCTCGCCGCGCCCTCCGACGGCCAGCTCGGCTTCCCGATCTCGGGGGCCCGGCGGATCCGCCGCCTGCCCGGGCTGTACCAGGTGCCGGCCGGCACCGCCCTGGAGATCGACCTCGCCTCCGGCTCGGTACTCGCCCACCCGACGTGGGCGGGGGCGGGGTGGCGCGGGCCCGGGCGAGGAATCACCCGCCCCGCGGGCGGGGGCCCCCCCCCGGGCGCCGCGGGGGGGGGCCGCCGCCGCCCCCGGCGCCCGGGCCCCCCCCCGCGCCCCCCCCCCCCCCCCCTGGAGACCCACCCCCCCCCCGCGTGGGAACGCGCCCCCCCCCGGGGGGCCGCGCCGGTGTCCCGGCGCATCGTCGACGAGGACACGGCCGTCGAGCAGGTCCGCACCGCGCTGCGCACGGCGGTCGGGCGCCGCCTGGCCGGCACGGAGCGCCCGCTGGTGGTGCTCTCCGGCGGCATCGACTCCTCCGGGGTCGCCGCCCTCGCCGACGCGGCCGTGGCCGGCCCGCTCGACACGCTCTCCATGGGCACCGACGTCTCGGACGAGTTCCCGCAGGCCAGGGTGGTCGCCGGCCATCTGGGCTCGGAGCACCGGGAGATCACCATCCCGGTGGCCGAGTTGCTCGCGCAGCTGCCGCACACGATCCACGCCGCCGAGTCCCTGGACCCGGACGTGATCGAGTACCTGCTGCCGCTGACCGCCCTCTACCGGACCCTGGACGGTCCGGCCCGGCGCGTGCTGACCGGGTACGGGGCCGACATCCCGCTCGGCGGCATGCACCGCGAGGACCGGCTGCCCGAGCTCGACACGGCCGTCGCCCGCGACATGGCCACCTTCGACGGGCTGAACGAGATGAGCCCGGTGCTCTCGACCGCGGCCGGGCACTGGTCCACCCACCCGTACTGGGACCGCGACGTGCTGGACCTGCTGACCGGGCTGGAGGCCGGGCTCAAGCGCCGGTACGGCCGGGACAAGTGGGTGCTGCGGTCCGCCATGGCGGAGCTGCTGCCGGCCGAGACCGTGAACCGGCCCAAGCTCGGCGTCCACGAGGGCTCCGGCACCACGTCCGCGTTCTCGCTGCTCCTGCTGGACGCGGGGGTGGGCGGGGCCGATGTGGCCCAGGCCAAGACCCTGGTGGTCCAGGAGCTGTTCGACCGGACCGTCGTCGCCGGCGAGGACCCGGACGCGGTTCCCGTCGCCGAGGTGGTCTCCCTCGTCGCCGCGCACTTCCGGGAGCTGCGGTCATGAGCGCGGCGGACACGAACGCGTACGGCGGCTTCGCGGGCAAGCGGCTGGCCCTGGTGGAGTCCATGCTCCACGCCGCCTTCTACGACGGCATCCAGGCGGCCCGCGCGCACGGCGCCGAGATCTGGCTGCTGGTCCAGGGCGAGGACTGGTACACCGGGGGCCGCCCGTTCCGCGAGCACCCGCTGTCGGACGTGGACCGGGTGCTGCACGTGGACACGCACGACTGGCGGGCCATCGCGGCCGCGCTCGGCGACGGCTCCGGCGCCCCGCTGGTCGACGGCGTGATGTCGTTCTCCGACTACCACACCGAGGCCACGGCGCGGGCGGCCGAGCACCTGGGCCTGCCCTCGCAGGGGCTGGAGGCCGTACGGGCCGCCAACCACAAGCACCTGCTGCGCGCCGCCCTCGACGGGGACCCGGCCAACCTGCGCTGGCGCCTGGTCACCGGGGAGGCGGAGCTCGAGGAGGCGCTCGCGCACGTCGGGCTGCCCTGCATCGCCAAGCCGCCGTCGGAGGCGATCAGCTACGGGGTGCGCAAGTGCACCACGGCCGCCGAGGCGGCCGCGGCCTGGCAGGAGCTGTCGGCCGTACGGCAGTCCCTGCGCGGCCAGCCGCGCCCGGGCCACGTCCTGTTCGAGGAGTACGCGAGCGGGTTCGAGGTCTCGGTGGAGTCGATGACGGCGGGCGGGAACACCCACTTCTTCGGCGCCACCTCCAAGGACCTGCACCGCACCACCCTGCTGGAGGAGGGCCACTCCTTCCCGCTGGCGCTGGACGCCGGCACCTGGGAGGAGGTCCGCGGCTGCGTGGAGCGGGCCCTGAAGGCGATCGGCTACCGGCAGGGCCCGGCGCACACCGAGGTGATGGTGACCGCGGACGGCCCGCGGATCGTCGAGATCAACCCGCGGCTGCCCGCGCACATGATCTCCACGATGGTCACCGACGTGTGCGGGACCGATCCGCACCTGGACGCCAAGCTGCTGGCCCTCGGCGGCACCCCGGAGCCGGGTCTGCCCGGTGCCGGTCCCGCGGGCGGCGCCGCCGTCCACGTGCTCTTCCCCGAGGAGCCCGGCGAGTTCACCGCCATCAGCGGTGTGCCGCAGGCCGAGGCCCTCGGTGCCCGCGTGCACCTGCACGCCGAACCCGGCGACCGCGTCGCGACCCGCCTCGACAACTCCGCCTCGGTCGGCTTCGTGTACGCGCACGGCGCCGACGCGGCGGCGGCCCTGGCCACGGTCCGCACTGCGGCCGCCCGCATCCGCATCGACACACGGAAGGAAGGAAGGAAGGCGATGACCGAGGCCCCGTGGACCGGCTCCCGGCGGATCGACTCACACGTCTCCCCCCGGTACGCCCAGCTGCCCACCTTCATGCGCCTGCCGCTGGACCGGGACCCCAAGGGCAACGACGTCGTCGTCATCGGCGCGCCGTACGACGGCGGCACCAGCTACCGCCCCGGCGCCCGGTTCGGACCACGGGAGATCCGCGCCGAGTCGGGCCTGATCCACGGCGTCGGCATCGACCGCGGTCCGGGCGTCTTCGACCTGATCAAGTGCGTGGACGCCGGCGACATCGACCTGACGCCGTTCAACCAGCACATCGCGATGGAGACCGCCCAGCGGCACCTGACCGGCCTGCTCAAGGACAACGCGGCGTTCCTGCTGCTCGGCGGCGACCACTCGCTGACCCTGGCGGCGCTGCGCGCGGTCCACGAGCAGCACGGCCCGGTGGCCGTGGTCCACCTGGACGCCCACTCGGACACCAACCCGGCCATGATCGGCGGCGAGTTCCACCACGGCACCCCCTTCCGGCACGGCATCGAAGAGGGCCTGATCCGGCCGGAGGCGATGGTCCAGCTCGGCATCCGGGGCCACAACCCCAAGCCGGACAGCCTCGACTACGCACGCGGCCACGGCGTGCGCATCGTGACGGCGGACGAGTTCGCCGAGCTCGGGGCGGCGGGCGCGGCCCGGCTGATCCGGGAGCGGGTCGGCGACCTGCCCGTCTACGTCTCCGTCGACATCGACGTTGTGGACCCGGCCTTCGCCCCCGGTACCGGCACGCCGGCCCCGGGCGGCCCGTCCTCCCGCGAGGTCCTGGCGCTGCTGCGGACGATCGGCGACCTCAACCCGATCGGCTTCGACGTCATGGAGGTCTCGCCGCTCTACGACCACGCCGGGATCACGTCGGTCCTGGCGACCGAGATCGGCGCGGAGCTGCTGTTCCAGTACGCCCGCGCCCACCAGAAGAAGGAAAAGGAGAACAGGACATGACGATCATCGACGTGACCGCGCACCGGGAGGCTCTCCTCGACCTGGCGTCGAAGCTCCCCGACGTACCGCGCGCCGACCTGTACCGGTTCCTGCGCGATGCCGGGAAGCTCTGCGCCGAGCTGCCGCAGGAGATCGCGGACGCGCTGGACGGCTTCAACCGGGGCGGCAACGAGGACGGCTACCTGGTGCTGCGCGGCCTGCCCGTCGAGGCCGACGAGGACCTGCCGGCCACGCCGACGAGCACCCCGGCCCCGGTGGAGCGCGGCCGCCTGAACATGGAGGCCTTCCTCGCCCTGTTCGGCCGCCGCCTCGGCCTGCACACCGGCTACGCGGAGCTGCGTTCGGGCACCGTCTACCACGACGTCTACCCGTCGCCGGGCGCCCACCACCTGTCGTCGGAGACCAGCGAGACGCTGCTGGAGTTCCACACGGAGATGGCGTACCACACCCTCCAGCCGAACTACGTGATGCTGGCGTGCTCCCGCGCGGACCACGAGCGCACCGCGAAGACGCTGGTCGGCTCGGTCCGCAAGGCGGTCAGGCTCCTCGACGCCGCGACGGTGGAGCACCTGTACGACAACGCGCAGCCGTGCGAGGTCGACGTCGCCTTCCGCGGCGGCATCAAGGACCCGGGCGCCATCGCGAACGTCAAACCGCTGTACGGCGACCGCGAGGACCCGCTGCTCGGCTACGACCGCGAGCTGCTGAAGCCGCACGAGGGCGCGGACGCCGAAGCCGTCGCCAGGCTCTCGGACGCGCTGGACGAGGTCACCGAGGCCGTCTCCCTGGTCCCCGGCGACGTGCTGGTCATCGACAACTTCCGCACCACGCACGCCCGCACCCCCTTCACCCCGCGCTGGGACGGCAAGGACCGCTGGCTGCACCGCGTCTACGTCCGCACGGGACTCCACGGCCAGCTCCCCACGGGCGAGGAGCGCGCGGGCGACGTGGTCACCTTCACCCCGCGCCGCTGACGCACCCCGCCCGACCACCGCACGACCACGGGCCGCGCCCGCCCCGACCGGGGGTGGCCGCGGCCCGCGCCTGCCACACGGCCGACCCGGCCGACACGAGGAACACAGGGAATCACGTGGACAAGAAAGTCCTGGAAGCACAGCAGTGGGTCAACAAGACCTACGCGGGCAAGGCGGGCTACAACCCGTGCCCGGAGAACGGCCAGACCGGGTGGTCGACCATGCTCTCCCTCACCCGGGCTCTCCAGATAGAACTGGGCATCGCGACCCCGTCGGACAGTTTCGGTCCGACCACGGAGGCGAAGCTGTCGGCCCTCGGGCCGGTCAGGGACGGCTTCGCCAACAAGAACATCATCCAGATCGTCCAGCACGCCCTGTTCTGCAAGGGCTATTGGGGCGGTGAGGGCGGCACCTTCGGCCTGGCCACCCAGAAGGCCGTCATGCAGATGAAGGACAACATGGGCCTCACCAGGGGCGGGCCCGACGTCGAGCCGAAGTTCTTCAAGGCCCTGCTGACCCTGGACGCGTACGTCGTGGTCTCCAGCGGCACGGACAAGGTCCGCGAGATCCAGCGCTGGCTGAACGGCCGCTACTCCAACCGCTCGTCGTTCAACATCGGCCCGGCCGACGGCATCTACTCGCGCGACGTGCAGAAGTCGCTGATGCGTGCGCTCCAGTACGAGTTCGGCGTTCCGGACGACTCGGCCTCGGGCAACTTCGGCCCGACCACCCAGAACGGCCTGAAAGCCCAGCAGGTAGGCAAGGGCGACTCCGGCATCTTCGTGCAGCTGTTCTCCGCGGCCTGTGTGTTCAACGACCTCAAGTACACGGAGAACAACGAGAGCCACTCGGCTGCATTCACGTCGTCGTACGACGACAACCTCCGGAAGGCAGTGGCGCAGTTCCAGAGGTTCTCGGCGTTCCCCAAGGAGAGCCAGGACGGCCGGGCCAACTACGACACGTGGTGCCAGCTGCTGGTGTCCATGGGCAACCCGGACCGGCCGGTGAGCGCCTGCGACACCCGTTTCACCATCACCGCCTCGCGCGCGAAGGCCCTCAAGGCCGCCGGCTTCGACGTCGTCGGGCGCTACCTGGACGAGGAGGTGCTCGACCCCAAGTACGACCTGAACAAGGAGATCATGCCCGGCGAGTTGGAGGACATCTTCAACGGCGGCATGCGCATCTTCCCGATCTCCCAGTACCACGCCCGAAAGCTGGAGCACTTCACGTACTCCGAGGGCTACCGGCACGCGTCGAAGGCGCACGACCGCGCGGCGGACGTCTACAAGATCGGGCGCGGCTCGGTCATCTACTTCGCCGTGGACTACGACGCCACGGACCCGGAGATCACCTCCAACATCCTCCCCTACTTCCACGGCGTCCAGGCCGCGCTGGCCGCGAAGGGCAAGCGCTACATCGCCGGCGTGTATGGCTCCCGCAACGTCTGCCAGCGGGTCAGCAACGAGGCGTACGCCGCGCACTCCTTCGTCTCGGGCATGTCCTGGGGCTTCTCCGGGAACCTCGGCTTCCCGATGCCGGAGAACTGGTCGTTCACCCAGATCAAGGAGTTCAAGTTCACCGCGAACGGGGACACCTTCGACCTGGACCGCAACGTCATGCGCGGTACCGACAAGGGCGTCGGCCGGGAGAACGTCGGCCAGGTCACCACGCAAGCCGACGCCGCGATCAAGTACATCGACGACCTTTACGCGGCGGCCGTCCAGTACGGCAAGGGCAACCCGAACGAGCTGGTCTGCGAGTACCTCCGCTCGGACGACTACAACGACACCAAGTGGCGCGGTCTGCTGTACCTGAGCGATGCCGAGTGGGTGAAGTACGCCGACTCCAAGGTCGGCAAGCCGATGACCGACTTCAAGTGCCCGTCGTACGGGGTGGACATCGGCCTCGCCCACTTCGGCGCCTGCGCCAACACCGTCATCACCAAGGGCTCGATCAGGGGCAAGGGCGCCAACCGGGGCGACTTCGCCGGCTGGGGTGGCGACCTGTGCACCTTCTACGTCGAATGGCGTCAGGCCGCCGACTCGTACGCCTCCGGCTACCTGTTCTGCCAGGACCGGCTCGCCAAGATCAACACCACGTCGTCGTTCGGCTTCGACGACATACTCGAGGACGTCGACGGCTACCTCATCGGTACGGCCGCCGGCATCAAGAACAAGCCGATCAACGAGCTCTTCCGAGCTCACTACGGCACCGGTCCCAACCCCGGCCACCTGCGCCGGTTCCGCGATTTCTACAACCAGCGGTACGAAGGCAAGATGGAGGTGGTGAAGGCGGCCGCGAACCACATGCTGCAGGGCGTGTTCACGGACGACGACCTCCTGCAGGTCTACCGCCAGGGCATCTTCTACTACCTCGGCAAGAACATCCTGACCCCGAACCTGATCCCCAACGACAAGCTCGACCCCTTCGTGGCCGGCTACGCGGACCAGTTCCAGAAGATCATGGGCCAGGAGAACGCCACGGCCAAGGCATTCACGGCCGCACGCAGGTAGTCCACCGGAGGGGACATGATCGTACTAGCACTCATCGCACTGCCGTTCGCACTGCTGGCCGGCATCGGACACGGCTGCCGCCTGACCTACCGCGGCATCAGGGCCGGGGCCTGGGCAGCGCCCGGCACCTGGGGCGGGATCGGACTCCTGGCGGTCTCCGGCGCCACCCTGGCCTTCGCCTACGGGCTGTTCGCGGGCTTCGGCGGGATGGACCGGCGCGAGATCTGCGGCGACCCGTACGACAGCGTGTTCGTCGGCCGACACAACCAGGATCCGCTCTTTCCGCTGCACAGCTGGTGCAGCCCCGGCCATGACCTCGTCCCCTCATGGGTCAACCCGACCGTCGTGGGCCTCGCCGCCATGACCGCGCTCTGCATCGTCATGACCGCGGTCACCGGCGCGGCCCGCATCACGCACACGTCGTCCGCCCGGCGCGGCCAGGCGGAGGAACCGAAACAGAGGGAACAGAACACATGACCAACCCGGTACGCAGCGACCTGTCGCGCCGCCGCTTCGTCGGCACCGCAGCCGGCGTCGTCGGCGGCACCGTCGTGTGGGGGGTGGCATCCTCCGGCACGGCGGTCGCTGCCCCCAAGCCGAGCGAGACCAAGCCGTCCAACTGGTCGGGCGGCAAGACGGCCAACGGCTGGCCGGTCGTGAAGAGCGTCCCCGCCCAGCTGATCGAGGGCAGCTCGGTCTCCGTCGCCGTCCTGGACGGCGACGTGGCCACGATCCTGCTGCACGTGGCCCGCCGCTTCCACTACGAGGTGGACTCCCTGCGCCAGGGCGAGGTCACCGGCCACTCCGGCGACCGCAAGGTGGCCCAGCCGTACGAGTCGAACCACCTCTCGGGCACGGCCATCGCCATCCGCCCGCAGGCGTACCCGACGGGCGCCCAGGGCGGCCTGTACCCGCACGAGGTGGTCGTCATCCGCGACATCCTCACGGAGCTGGACGGCACGGTGGCCTGGGGCGGCGACGAGAAGACCGCCAAGGAGTCGCACTTCCACATCGCCCTCAAGCCCGGCCACCCGAAGATCAAGAACGTGGCCCGCACGATCCGCGAGTGGAACGAGGCCCCCGGCAAGGGCGCCGGCACGGTGGACGCCTTCGAACCGTCCCGCCGCCGCGCGGCAAAGGCCTTCACCCGCTAGAACTCCGCATCCCGCCGAAAAGGGCCGGGGGGGGGGGCGCGCCGGGGGGGGGGGCCCGCGCCCCCCCCGGCGCCCGCGCCGGGCGCCAGCGAGGGGGGGGCGGGCCGCCACACCGACGACCCCGACACG
>NZ_JBHYVA010000117.1:0-7621 GCF_042750055.1 Streptomyces sp. NPDC059456 | reverse complement strand
AAACGCGGGGGCGCCCGCAGCGCTAAGGCGCCGGGGCCCCCGGCCTCGTCGTGCCCCGGATCAGCCGAAGGGCGGGCGGCTCGCTCCGACGACGTCACGCTCGTGCTTCTCGAAGACCTTGCCGTCCTTGAACCAGAACCAGGCCGCCGCATCGAGGAACCCGGTGCCCTTCCCGGTCCAGCACGTCAGCGTGGACGTGGCACCGGCGGTGGACGGGAAGGCGGGCTGCGCCACGTCGGTCTCCACGCAGGAGTTCGCGCCGACCGCCTTGAGCACCTGCTCCTCGGTCATGCCGACGGTGACCTTCTTGTACTGGGCGGCCGTCATGGACGGGGCCGCGGGCAGGCTCATCCGGTAGAAGGACTTCATGTAGAGCTTGCCTTCGGCGTTGAAGGTGAGGTGGGAGTACGGCGCCCACTCCTCGATCCCGGACACCCAGCAGGTGAAGGTGGGCACGGTCGACTGCGCGGTCGCCGGCTTGCCGTTGTCCGCGCAGGCGGTGGGCCCGACGATGTCCAGCACCTCCTGCCGGCTCATCCCGAACCGGACCCGGTCGTACTTCTCCTTGCTCATCCCGGAGAACCCGGCCGCACTCGACGCCCCGGCCGCCCCCACCACGAGCCCGACGGCCACCCCGGCCACCACGACGGCCTTCTTGATCCCTGCCACGCGCAAACTCCTCACGACACGACGAAGCCCCCGCCCCTACGGCGCGGGCCCGCCCATCGTGACAACGCCCCCTCTCCGCGACGTCTCCACCGGCTCTGCCACCCCACACGTGCACCGCCCGGGCCGCCGGGGCGCCTCCGGCCGTGCCGCGCCCGGGGATCCGGTCTCAAGGCCGTGGCCCGACCAACCAGAAGCCGCCTCCCCGACAGGGCGAAGGCCCGGCCGGAGAAGCGGCTCACTGTTCATGGCGGACCGTCAGTCCATGTGTCCGGTGTACGTCAGACGTGTCACTGCACCCGCAGGTCAGTTGCCCTTCTCGGCGGGCTCCAGGATCGCCACGCACTCCACGTGGTGCGTCATCGTTAACATGTAGCGAGGAGTCCAACCTAAAAAACTGCAGGTCAGGCTGGGTTTCCCGCTGCCTGAATGATCTTTCAGGTGTCGTGAGCGTCAAACGAGCGTCAAACCCGGCGAGCTCCGATCCGCGCGTTTAGGCTCTGCGGGGAGCTCCCACATACCCGCGGACATCCTCCGAGACCCAGGTCCTGACGCATGAATCCGCTGGCTGATCATCAGTCAGTCGCACGCCGCTTCGCCCATTTTGGCCGCCCACTCGTGATTCGTCCAGCAGGGGTCGGATCCCGCGGCACACGACCTCAGCGACGTTTATCCCGTGCGCCGGGGTTTGGTGCGACCTTGTGGTGTGCGGGTCGGGTGTAGGACTCGCCGGTGGCAATGACTCGTCCGACGTCATACCGGGTGGCGGTCCTCTGGTTCTTCGAGCCGAGCGGGCGGCTGGGGCCGGGTCGGGTGGGTTTCGGTGCACGGGCCGGCGTGCCGGTCCGTGCACGCAGGTTCAAGAACCCCGGCGGACCCGAGCCGGCGTGAGCCTGTTCGGTTCCGCCGACCGCTCCAGCGGCCAGCGGAGATCTGCCGTGAGGGGGCGGGCGAGGCGGAGTTACGCGTGTGTGGCCAGGACGAGCAAGGTCCACCGGTCGGCCGCGACGGTGTCGCGGAGCTTGGGGCGGGTCCCGCCGAGCGTCTGCTTGAGCAGGCGGAACGTGTGCTCCAAGTCGAACCTGTGCAGGAACGCCTGCGTGCGGACCGGACCGTCCGTGCCCAGCAACGCATCGCGCAGCTCGAACAGGGCATCGTCGCGCGAAAGCAGGCAGGCGTACAACTCGATCCGGAACGCCGTCACCGCCGCGAACGCGTCTCGTTGAACCCCGTGCTCGGCCCGTTCACGATCCGGCCTCCAAGCGCCCCTCCGGCCTCTCCTCGCAGGATCAGGCCCGGCCTCACGGACACACCGTGAACAGGGGAAACACTGAACGAGTCCGAGCCCCTTTCGACGGCGGACCAAAATCGTCAAGCTCAGCTCCAAGCCGCGCTCCACATGGTGGTCCCTCGCGCCACCCGATGTCAGTGCGGCGGGATACCGTCCTCATCACGCTGAGGTGAGGGGAGAACCATGGCGAGGAACGCCCGGGCCGAGCAGCTGCGGGAGTACGGCCGGTCCGTGCTGGAGGGGGCCCGGTCGGAGCAAGTCCTGCGCATGGCACGGCAGGTGAACGCCGTGTCGTACACGAGCGCGCGGGAGTACGCCGGCCGCTCGCTCTTCGAGTTGCTGCAGAACGGCTACGACGCGCATCCGAGGGACCGCGGCGACGGACGGGTCCACGTCCTGCTCGACGAGGCGGAGGGCGAGTGGGGGACGTTGTACGTCGCCAACGGCGGCACGCCCTTCACCTGGCACAACGTCAAGCAGATCTGCGAGCTCGCGCAGAGCTCGAAGGAGGTCGGCGAGGGCATCGGAAACAAGGGCGTCGGGTTCCGCAGCATCCTGCTGATCAGCGACGCGCCCGAAATCTACAGCGCGGACCCCGACAGCCCGCCCGGCCCGGAACTGGACGGGTACTGCTTCCGCTTCGCGCAGAGGGCCGACGTCGAGGAGTTCCTCGCCGGTGAGGACTACGCCCACGAGGTGGCCGCCACGTATCCGCCGCTGCAGGCACCCCTGCCGCTGGACGATGTGCCCGCGACCTGTCGGCAGCTCGCCGCCCAGGGATACGTCACCGTCGTCCGGCTGCCCTTGCTGAGCGAGGCCGCCCGGGCCGAGGTCCGGTTGCGAATGCGCGAGCTCGCGGGGGCGAAGGTACCCGTGATGCTGTTCCTCGACCGGCTCAGAGGCCTGACGCTGGAACGGCGGGCCGCCGGTGGCGAGACAGGCGAAGCGGAGGAGTCTGACGACTTCCGAGAGGCGCACGAGCGGCACGAGCTGACCCGGTCCGAGGAACGCTTCGCGGTGGCGGGGGCCGGCGCCGGGCACGGGCTCCCCGTCTCCTGCGCGACCGTGGACCTGGGGCCGTCCGGCACCTTCCTCGTGGCCCGGAGCACTGTCGAGAAGGAACGGCTGAACAGCACGATCGCCGAGGCCGTGGGTTCCGGGCTCCTCGACGACACGTGGCAGGAGTGGAAGCGGTCCGCCGTCGTCGAGGTCGCCCTCCCGCTGCCCGCCCCGCGCCGACCGCTGCACGGGCAGATCTACACCTTCCTGCCGATGGGCGAGGACCAGGCCGCGCCCTTCCCTGGGCACGCGAACGCCCCGTTCTTCACCAAGTTCGACCGCACTGGGATCCCCTCCGACAACCCCCTCAACGTGCTGCTGCTCGACGCGGTCGCCGAGACCTGTCTGGCGGCCGCCGCGGCATTGCGTGCCTCGCCCGAACCGTCCATGCGGCAGCTGGCCGTGGACCTGGTGAGCTGGGAGAACAAGAAGGACTCGGTGGGGCGGTTCCGCGCGGCGGCACTGCGCGTGCACGGGAGCGAACTGGCCGACGTACCGCTCGTGCCCGTCCTTGCCGCGGACGGCGCCCCGCCAGAGGCGGGCTGGGCCCCGCCCCGGGGCGCGGCCCTGTGGCCGGACCTCGACCTGACGGTCCTCACGGCACACCGCGCGCACGACGCCGGGACCGTAGTGGCGGACCCCAGGATCGGCGGCGACCGGCTGAAACGGCTGGCCACACTGTGCCGCGCCCTCGCGTGCCCGTGGGAGCCGGCCCCGGAGCTGCTCGCCGACCACGTGGAGCGGATCGTCGGGTCCCTTCCACCCATCCGGTCCGGTGAGTCCCCCGAGCAGTGGAGCGCGCTGTACGAGGACCTGGCCGCCCTCTTCGAGGACGACGGGCACGTCCTGCACGGCAGGCAGCTGCTGCTCGCGGAGGACGGCACACTGCGGCACACCAACCGTCCCCCCGACAGGGCGGGTACGGCCACGCGTACACGTGCACAGGGCAAGCCGAGCGGTCAGGGTGCCCGTCGGGAGGCGTTCTTCCAGCCGGTGCGCACGGAGGCGAACCGGGCCGAAGGCCCGACCGTCCCCTCCCTGCTCGGCAGGCGGTTGTTCTGCCTGCACCCGGGGCTGGTCTGGCAGGACCGCGGCGAGCGTACACGCGGGCGGTCCGCCCGCGACTTCCTCGAAGAGGAGGGGCTCGTCCGGCCGTACGACACGAAGGGCCTGCTGGAGCACGCACGGCAGCAACTCAGCGCGAGCACCGATCTCCGACTGCGTCTCCGGACCCTGCGGTTCGTCTTCCGGCTGTGGCAGCCTCGGCGTTCCCTGGACGGGATCGAGGTCTCCTCGCTCGGACTGTACGTACCGTCGGCGGACGGCCGGATGATCAGGGCGAGCGACGCCGTCTTCGGCCGGGGCTGGGGCCGCGAGTCCGTCGGTGAGGACCTGGCGACGGTAGTCGCCGCCGGGCAGGACGTGTCGAAGAGCCTCAAGGCGATCGCCGGACGCCTCCTCGCCGCGCCCGAGGAGTTCGCCAAGGGGGGCGCGACCACGGCTGAGGAGTGGCGGGTGTTCCTGAGGGAGGCCGGGGTGGCCGACGGGCTGGTCCCGGTCAGGTCCCCCGACGCCGTGAGCTGGGTGGACCAAGGCCGGGAGCTCACCGCTCGGCAGCTGGTCCGCATGGCGAAGGTGTCGGCCTCGGTGCAGGAGCAGTGGGAGCCGTACATCCGCAACTGGTCTCGTGCCTACTACCCCCGGACGCCGTACCGGGGAACCCCCGCCTGGCGGCTCCCCGGCCAGGACGTCGTCGGACGCCTCGGCCAGGAGGCCAGGCTGGCGTACGCACGGCTCGTCCTGCGCGGCCTGGCCAGCTGGAACGACGCGAGGTTCACCAGTGTCTGGACCAGTGCCGGCAGCCAGAGTTCCCCAGATACGGAACGGGTCCCAACCCCGCTCGGCTCCTTCGTCCAGGAGCAGCCGTGGCTCCCGGTGCGGGGCCGCGACCGGGCCGTCCGGTTCGTCCGGCCAGCCGACGCCTGGCACTGCCCGCCCGGGCTGGAGGAAGAGCCCTCGTACGCGCCGACCGTCGACCATCGGCTGCGCCACCTCCTGGAACGCGGGAAGGCGGGCGCCCGGCTGCGGGAGATGGGGCTGCCGACCTGGGGTAACTCCTGGGACAGCGACCGCCTCATCGCCGCGCTGGGACGGCTCGCGGCGGAGGGCGCGCTGGGGGCGGAGGATCGGCCCGCCGCGCAGCGCGCCAACGAACGCGCTTGGAGGTACCTCGTACGGCAGCCTCATCCGGTACTGCCTGAGGGCGCCAGTCTGCTCGCCGAGTCCGGGGACCGGCTGATCAGCGTTCCGCTGTCCGACCTGGACGGCGGGGAGAGGGATGGTGATGGTGGTGCCGGGACGGTGCTCTACGTCAGCGGTGAACGCGACGGTCTGACGGCCCTGCTGGTACGGGAGACGGGGCGCCCCCTGCTGACCCTTCCGGGTGTCTCGGCGGAGGCCGCCGAGCTGCTGGCGGACGGCCACCCCGCCACGGTCCGGCACACCGACGACCTGATGTTCACGGTGACGGTGGACGGCGCACGGGTGGACCCCGCGGTCATGGGAGAGCCACTGGTCCAGCAGCTGCCCTGGCTCACGCTGGCCGTGGGCGTCCTCGCCGACCACCTGGCGCGTGGCCCCCGGGCGAGCGAGGCCGAGCTGAGCGAGCTGACGTCCCTGGTCCGGAGCGTACGCCTGCACCGCTACCGCTCCTCGGACATCGAGCTCGACGGTCGGCCCGTGACGTTGCCGGGCCGCCTCGCCGGAGTGCTGCCGCTGCCCGATCCGAAGCATCCGCTCGTCCTCGCCCCGGCAGGCGAGCCGGGCTGGAACGAGACCACTCGCATCGTGGTGGCCGTCGCCGAGCTGCTGGGGCGGCGGGAGTTCGGCGGCCGCCTGCGCCTCGCCGCCCACCAGCTCGCCTCCCGCCACGCCGACCTGCGCGACCCGGGCCGGGAGGAGCTCGCCGACGCCCTGGAAGTCACGGTCCACCAGGTCGAGGAGACGAGCCGCCGGATCGACGGGGCCATCGGCGTGGTCCTGGAGCGCTGCCGGCCCTTCCTCGTCCACCTGCTCGGCTCGGAGGCGGCGAACTCGCTGTTGCTGCCGCCGCCGGGCGACACTCGGGAGTTCCAGGCTCACCTCGAGGAGTACGCCGCCGAGCTCCCGGTCCCCGTGTCCGAGTTCATCTCCAGGGCCCGCGCGGCCCGCGGTACGGACGAACTTCGGCGGTACCTGGGCATCGGATTCGCCGAGCTGAACGACACCCTGCGCGCGATAGGCCCGCCCCTGGAATCGGTCAGCCACGCCGACGAGCACGAGGAAGCGCTCCGCACCTACCTGGACCCGCGCAAGAAGGAGCTCGTCAACCGGCTGCGCTGGGCTGTGCTGGAGGACTTCGACGCGCGCCGTCCGATGCCTGGCTGGCCATCGATCCCGGCCCTGGACTGGATCACCGCGCCGGAGGCTTGGGCGTACACCGTGGACACGGCCGACACGGGGAGACTGAAGGCGCACGTGGAGGAGCAGCTGGCACTGCGCCTGGGCCGCCTTGTGCCGTTGCCCCGGTCAGGCGAACACCTGCCCGCACGCGACCAGGTGCGCGGTGCGAACCTCCGTACGATCATCAGCCTGGCCGCCGACCTCACGGTCCTGGTCAGGGCGGCCGAACACCCGTTGCCCGCGGCCCTGACCGGAGCCGAGCCCGGCGAGGAGGTCACCGCGCGGCTGGAGGCCGCGGGCGCCCTGGATTTCCGGCCCCTGTCCCCCACCGACGTCGTCGGCTGGCTGGCGGCCCTCGGCCAGTGGCCCGACGGGATGGCGGTGTCGACGGATCCCGAACGGCACGGGCTGTCTGAGGCAGACCTGGACCGGGTGCGCAACGCGGCGGAACACGAGCGCCTCAGACAGGAGCGCAAACGGCGGTCGATCTCCGTCGGCGGCCGCGACTTCGACGTGCACTCCGGCGACTACACCGCCCTGACCCGCGAACTCGACCGGGTCCTGCACAGCGGCTCGGCGCCGGGCATCACCGCCGCCGGGCCGCTCCGCTTCACCGACCCCCATCCCCCGACCAAGCGCACCCCGACCACCGGTCGCACGCGCGGGTGGCGGCACGGGGGCGGCACGGACAGCCGGATGACCACGGCCCAGCGGGAAGCCATCGGGTACGTGGGCGAGTGGTACGCGTACCAGTTGCTGTGTGCGCGCTACCCGGACCGCATGGACGAGACCGGATGGGTGTCGGGCAACCGCCGCAAAGCCTTCCCCGGCCCGTCCGGCGACGACAGCCTCGGCTTCGACTTCCGGGTGGGCTCCGGCAGCCGGCCCTACCTGTACGAGGTGAAGGCGACCGGGGGCGATGGCGGCCGCTTCGAGCTGGGAGAGAGCGAGGTTCGCGCGGCTCGCCAGCACGCGGGCAACGACCGCTGGCGCCTCCTGGTGGTCACTCACGCCCTCACCCCTCACAAGGTGGCCATCCAGATGCTCCCCAATCCCTACGGAAAGCGCGGCCGGGGCCGCTACCGCGAGGAGGGCGGGGCACTGCGCTTCTCGTACTTGCTGTGACCTTGGCGGGGGTGAGCCACACCCCCGGGGGGGTGGTGG
>NZ_JBHYVA010000116.1:0-16499 GCF_042750055.1 Streptomyces sp. NPDC059456 | reverse complement strand
AACGGCTCGATCCACTTCGGATCATCCGCCGAGATCACCCCGCCCATGCCCAACCAACACCACAACCACCACAACGGTTACGGGACAACCTCTAGGCGAAGGAGAACCAGTTGACGTTGACGAAGTCGGAGGACTGGCCGCTGTCGAAGGTCAGATAGACGTCGTGGGTTCCGGTGGTGCGGCGGATGTCGGCGGGGACGGTGCGCCAGGCCTGCCAGCCGCCGGTGTTGGCGACGGCGAAGCCGCCGACCGGGGTGGCTGTGGGGCTGTCGAGGCGGACCTGGACCAGGCCGCTGACTCCGCCGGCGGCCCCTGAAGCGACGCGGGCGTCGAAGCGGGTGGCGCCGGTGGAGCCGAAGGCGACGGCCGAGAACTTGAGCCAGTCGCCGTTGGACAGATGGCTGACGTCGGATCCGCCGCCGCCGTCGGAGCAGGCCTCCACCTGTGCTCCGGACTGGGCGTTGAATGCCTCGGCCTGGATGGTGGTGAAGGCGCTGACCCCGCCGCCGGTGGCGGTGGCGGTCGGCGTGGGGGCTGGTGTGCTGCCGCCGCCGGCCACACCGCCGACCGTGATGGTCCAGCGGCCGGGGGAGCCGGACTGCACCTTGCCCTCGAAGTCGACTCCGGCCGGATGAACGTCGTCGTAGGGGAAGGCGTACCCGAGATGGTCGGGGGTGGTGTCGTGCAGGATGCGGGCGTAGTGGTTGGTGCGAGGCCGGGTGTAGAAGGCGGCAGGCTCCTCGGCGGTCGGCTGGTGGGGGTTGTCCAGCAGGGTGGTGCGGTTGAAGGCGGCGGCGAGCCGTGCGCTGAGATTGCCCATCAGGTCGTTGCCCGTGGTGAAGGGGGTGTCGCTGCAGGAGAAGATCGAAAGGGTGGACGGCTTGGCGAAGCTGCCGACTCCGGGGAAGGCGAGGACATCGCCGTTCACCCGGCCGGTGACGGTTCCCCAGGTGAACTGGGTGTCGATGCGCAGGTCGGTGGAGCGATACTTGTTCCACACCTCGTCCACGTAGCCGTCGAAGTAGCCGCGGAACAAGGCGTTGTTGCCGCGGATCGCCAGATTGGGGCTGAGTACGCGCAAGTCGCGGCCGCCCGCGGTGACGATCAGCCGGTTCCAGTCGCTGCCGTCGGCGGCGGACTGGGCCCGTAGCGCGGCGGCGACCCGGGACAGTCCGTCGGCGGGCAGCCCGCGCACCCTCTGGGTGCCTTGGCCGGTCTCCAGTTGGAAGGCGATCGGCAGCGAGACCATGTCGACGAACGTGATGTTGGCGTACAGCTGGTCGCTGTTGAAGGTGAATTCGCAGAAGTCGTGAGCGACGTTCGCGTTGGGGTCGGTGGGGTTGCTCACCGACGGCAGGGCCAGACCGCCGCCGCGGTTCACCAGGAAGGTGAGCTTCGTGCCGACGGAGAAGTAGATACGGCCGCTGTCGAGGCGCGGCAGCGTCACCCTCCGCGGTCCGGCGCCGGACTCGTTGAGCGGGATGGCACAGTCGACCCCGAGCGGCGTCTGATCGTTGGCCGGAGCCGGCGGGTGGTACAGGCTGGAGCCGTTGGCCTGGATGAAGGCCCAGGTGCCGCCGGCCGCCGGGTCACGGCCGAGTACGTAGGCGTACACCGTGTTGTTGCCGGTGGTGTTCACCAGGTCCAGGGGAAGCGTGGCGGTGGTGGACGCGTTGGCGCTCATCTCGAGCCAGGCTGCCGCGGCGGGCACGGCCAGGGCCAGGCCCGCTGTCGCGGCGAGGAGTTTTCTACGGGGCATGGTTCGTTGGTGGCGAGCCGTCACGGTGGGGGTCCGTTCTTCGTGAGGTCGGGCGGGGGAGCCTCGGACGCGGGGACGGGGGAGAAGGGAGGGCAACGGGGCTGGTGGGTCAGCCGACCGTCCACTTCTGGTTGGCGGCGCCGGTGCAGGTCCAGGTCTGCAACCGGGTGCCGTCGGCTGAGGAGTTACCCTTGGCATCCAGGCACTTGTCCGCACCGGTGTTGGTGAGGTCACGAGCGGCGGTGTACGTCCACTTCTGGGCGTTGGTGCCGTTGCAGGTGTAGAGCTGGACGACGGCGCCGTCGGCGGTGGAGCCGCCCGCGACGTCCAGGCACTTGCCGAGGGCGCGGACGGTGCCGTCGCCCCCGATGGTCCACTGCTGGGCCGCGCTGCCGGTGCAGTCGTGCAGCTGGATGGGGGTGCGGTCGGCGTCGGAGCCTCCGGCGACGTCGACGCACATGCCGCCGATGCCACGGATCGGGCGTGCGGCGGGGGCGCCGGCGGAGGAGGCGCGGACGTAGTCGACGGTCATCGTCTGCGGGAAGGACGTGGAGGCGTCCGGGCTGCCGGGCCAGTCCCCACCGACCGCCAGGTTGAGGATGACGAAGAACGGGTGGTCGAAGACCCACTTGTTGCCGCCGGTGTCGGCCGGCGTGAGGGTCTTGTACGTGGTGCCGTCCACCGACCAGGCGAGGGAGTTCGGGCTCCAGTCGACGGCGAACACGTGGAAGTCGTCGGCGAAGGCGCGGCCGCCGGGCAGGTTGTACGCGGCGCTGAGGCCGCCCGCTCCGGAGTAGCCGGGGCCGTGGACCGTACCGTGCACGGTGTTGGGTTCGCGGCCGATGTTCTCCATGATGTCGATCTCGCCGTTGTCGGGCCAGCCCACGCTGCCGAGGTCGTTGCCGAGCATCCAGAAGGCGGGCCAGATGCCCTGTCCGCGCGGGATTTTGATGCGGGCTTCGAAGCGGCCGTACGCCTGGGTGAAGGCTTTGGCGGTGTTCAGCCGGGCCGAGGTGTATTGGCACTGCCCGTACCAGCAGCCGAGGCCGGCGTCGGTGTTCTTCCGCGCGGTGATGACGAGGTTGCCCTGGCCGTCGAGCGCGGCGTTCGAGGTGCTGTTGGTGTAGTACTGCAGCTCGTGGTTGCCGAAGCCGGAACCGCCGGTCTCAAGCGTCCACTTGGCGGTGTCAGGAGCGCGCCCGGCCGCGCCGTCGAACTCGTCGGACCAGGTCTGTGCGACAACTGCGGCACCGGCGGGCGGGGCGACCGAACGGGTGAAGGACATGAGCACCGCCGCGACCAGGGCGGTGGCCAGGAGGAGCACCACTGCGCCGAGAGAGCGACGACGTGCGCGATGAGCAGCAGCCATGGGCATGGTTCCTTGTCTGGGCGGGGGAGGAGGAGGGGTGCCAGGCCGGGCAGAGCGTGAAGAATGACAGGAGGGGTTCGAGAGCGCTCTCAAACGTGACGCAATGTCACCTGAGGCAGTGAGTATTACGGAGGGGTAACCGTCATGGCAACGTCAGACGCCACTCCTCGCACGCCTCTGAGCTGCGGTTTTCTCTTGCAGCCTTCGGCTTAACGATCTCTTAAGGCTGGCTTGATGCAGAGAGGCGTGAATCGGAGCCCCACGTGATCGTCGGCCGGACGGCCGCCGCGGGTACTCGGCACGGGCGTCCGGACCGCGTGCTCCCCGGCCACGCACCCAGCCCCGGCCGACGGTTCCTCGTGCATGCGCAGGCGTCCGGCGCCGCGCAGCCCGTCGATCGGTGCACCGGCGTCGGTCCGCGACACCAGACACCTCGACGAGCAGCGCTGCCGGCCCCGTACGGGAAGCCGGGCGGCAGGTCCATCCGGGAGCTGGCGCCGGGAAGGACCTGTGCCGCGCCGACTCAAGCGTGTGCAGGGTCAGGCGGTGTGCAGCGTGAAGGGCTCCCGCAGCGCTGGGCAGGCCGTGCGTGTCGTTCGGTCCGTTCGGATCGTGTGCAACCCCTCGTTCAAACGCAGTAAGCATCCGACCACAGGGATCTCAGTGACGGGGCGGGGGTAATGCCCTCCTGCACGGTTGATGTTCGTGAAGGTGGCTGGAGGCGAATATTCGCGCCGCGCAGTGGTTGGAGACCTGCTCCGTATCCATTCCCGGGCGGTAGGGCTGAAGGATCGACAGGGCGAGATCGTGGAAGTGCGCGGCCTGGATGGTGGACCGTCGTACCCGGTCAGGTTCGGTGACGGCCATGAATCGCTGGTCCATCCAGGGCCGGACTGCATCCTTGAGTCAAGGGCGCTGGAGGAAACTTGACTGGCCGCGTTCATTCGGGCCGCGGCACCCAGACAGCGGTCTCCGCATCCCCAGTACGTCCGTCAACGACACACTGGGTCCCGACGATCAGGTGATCCAAAAGAAGCAGCGCAACTGGGTGTTTCTGGCGGAGGTGGCGCGGATGGCGAGGGTGGGCCGGGCCGCGGTTGTGAACTGGCGCCGGCGGCACGACGCCTTTCCCGACCCGTTGGCTGGCACGGACGTCCGCCGCACGGGGCCGGAGGTCAGTACTCCGCAACAAGCCGATCCCGGCCCGGTGACGAATCACATCCGGCCATCGCCCCGGCCGGATCCCGGGGGCTACGGTCTGCGCGACGGCGGGACTCGCAGAAGGAGAAGACCATGCGAGCGGTACGGGGGCAGGCGGCCATGGCCGTCCTCGCGGTGTGCGGGATACTGGCGCTGAGCGCCTGTCAGAACGGCGACGACCAGGCCGCCGTACCGGACGCGAAGCCCAGTGCGGCCGCACCGGCGGCGCCCACCACCACGACCGCCGTGCCGGCCCCCTCGAAGACCGGCGCGGCGCCCAAGCCCTCTGCGACCGTCACCCCGGCGGGGAAGAATCCTCCCGCCCCGGCCCCGCCCTCCGTGCCGCGCTGCCTTCTTCCGCTCGGCCCGCCGGCCGACGGGCGCCAGCTGCGGCCGACCGGAACCCAGGGTGGCCCCCGGCGGCATGCCGCTGGGCGATGGGTTGCGCAGACAGTCGCGGTGGGCGGCGACGCAGGTCTCCACGGCTCGGCCGAGGCCCTGCCACAGATGGAACCGGTCGGCGACCTGCAGAGCGTCGGGGGCACCGCGCCGGGCACCCTCTGCGTATGCACCGGCCCGGTCCCGACAGATGATCTCCACGCCGGGGTGGCGAATCAGCCAAGCGGCCAGCGGCCCGGCCTCACGGGTCGGGAGCACGTCAACCACGCGATGGTCTTCGACGCTGGTCAAGACAGTCGAGTAGGTCTGGCCGCGACGGATCGCGAAGTCATCCACGCCCAGCACACGCGGAGTACTGAACTGCGGATCGGGCAGTGCCATGACCCTGCGTAACAAGGCCATCCGTCCTGCTCCGAACCCCAGCTGGGCCGACAGCCGAGCGCCGGCCCGCCCGGCCAGCGCGAGCCCCACCCGCTCCAAGGCGCGGTTGAGCCGAGTCGTGAACCGAACATGCGGGGCGGCCAGCCGCGAGAACGGCTCGGCGAACGTCCGGCGCGGGCAGTCCATCGACCCGCAGATGAAGCGCCGGACCGTCAGCCGGATCACAAAGCCCTGCTCAGCAAGCGGAAGGTCCTTCAGTCTGCGCTGGTAACGGTCGTGGACCCGGCCCCAAAAACGGCCGCAGTCCGGACCCGCCGCCCCGGCCGCACGGCCGCTCGCCACCACCTCGACCGTGCCGAACGCGGCCGTAACCGCCACGACATCCACATCGTGGATCCCGTCGAACACCAGCGAATCCCAGAACGGCGCATCGGTCTGCATGACCAGCACCATCACCGCCCACAGTCGCCGCCAGCGGTGACAGGCAGACACCTGAGGGAGCGTCATTTTCGACTGTCCGACGATAGGGCGTACGCGGTCGCATGCCAGCCCACCTCCTCACAATCGAACATGGAGGTTACGCTCCGCGACGGCTCCCCAAGATCTGTGCCAGAACCGAGAACTGAAGGCATCCGACCCTCCTCCCACATGGCCGTCGGCTCCTTGATCTTGCTCTCACACGCAGACCTGTTCATGATCGTCCTATGAGTGAGCACTCCGTAACCTTGGACAAGATTGTTTTGGAGGACTGGCCGGCCGTGCACTCGTGGGCGCGACTCCCGGAGGTGTGCCGCTTTCAGCCCTGGGGGCCGAACACCGAGGCCCAGACGCAGGACTTCGTGGACTCTGCGGTCAAGGCCTGGTCGCAAACCCCTCAGCGTCGGTTCCCTTACGTCGCCCGCGTCGGGCGGGATGTGGTGGGCATGGGGGAGCTGCACGTCCGCAGCCACAAGCAGCGCCAAGGCGAGATCTCATACATCGTGCATCCCCGGGCATGGGGGCAGGGCATCGGCACGGCGATAGGTCGCCAGCTGCTCGCACACGGGTTCGGCGAGTTGGGGCTCCACCGGATCCATGCCACCTGTGATCCGAGAAATCTCGGCTCCTCCCGAGTCCTGTCCAAGATCGGCATGACGCATGAGGGACGCCTGCGCCACACGGCGCTGCTCCACGACGGCTGGCGAGACTCCATGATCTTCAGCAGCCTCGAAGGGGAATGGCGGTCCCCTGCGTAACCCCGCCAGCGGTGCTGTCGTTTTCGTGAACTTCGACCTCGGCGTCGACCGGGTGCCTTCCAAACCCGTGAACCACTGACTTCACGACCCGTGAACAAAGCCAATCCCCCTCTACGACGCCCAGGAGATCGCGCTTTTGGAGATGGTCGGCCCGCACGTGGACTGGCGGGCCGTGCGCACCGCCCGGGCGGGGAGTCGCTCCCCGCTCCCCGCTCTCGATCCGGTCGTTGCGGGGCAGGATCGGGTGTTGTTGGTGGGGGTGGCGCGGATGGCCAGGGTGGGCCGGGCCGCGGTGGCGTGCTGGCGCCGCCGGCATCCCGACTTCCCCGACCCGGTGGCCGGCACGGACGTCCACCCGCAGTTCGATTGCGGCGCGGTCGTGGCCTGGCTCTTGGCCCACGACAAGATCGGCGTGCCCACGGGGCCGACGGTCGCCTCACTCGTGCTGACCGGGCCCGGCGGTGCCGCCCGCCGGTTCCGCCTCGATGACCCGTGGCTGTCCCTGGCCGACGACGCGGCCAGCGAGGTCTCGTTGTCCGGCTGGTCCGCCGACGCAGACGCCGATGTGTTGGCCGAGCTGGCAACGGGAGGGTTGGGGGCGTCGCTGCGTCGGCTGACCGCGCCTGGCACGAGCCCGATGGCGGTGCCCGTCTCCTGGTGCTCCGAGCACGGAGACGCGGTCAATCCGGCGATGGAAGGGCACCCCGGCGGCGGGATCCGCTGCACCGCGCTTGCACGGTCGCGTGCCGATGCGTGCGTCTCGGACCCCGTCTGACCTGCGGGGAACAAGCCGTGGTGGCTGACCCGTCGGGGGTGGCCACGTGCATGCGGCGTCGCTGGGTCAGGCAGCCACAGTGCGGCGCGCAGTTCTCCCCATTTCCCGTGGCTCGCATATGTGCGAGCAGTACGAGGTCGAGCTTGTTGGCTGGAAAGGGCTGGTTGCCCATCAGGTACGCGCAGGTGAAGGTGAGGTCATGAACAAACTGTCATCTGTACGCAACAAACCGATGAAGGCACTCGGTGTCCTGCTTTTTGCCGGTGCGGCAGCCCTCATGGTTTCCGGCCCGGCTTCGGCCAGCACCGACTGGCAGGTTGTCACTACCGACTCTGGGGCTCCGGGCGGAATCGCTCAGTGGGAAGGTCCGGACACGTTCAGGGTCTGTGACAACCAGCCTGACGGACTTCGCGCTTGGGGCCGAGCCTCGTGGACCGACAGCGGGGGCACGCACTACGTGTCCATCGAGGACGCGAACGGGGCCGGTACGTGCACCACGGGTCACACGATCTCCTTCAGTGGGAGCACTACCGTCCACCTGGACATCTGTCTTCGGTCCGGTCCCACCGGGGCGATCCGGTACTGCCGCAACGGAAGTGGGCCGGCCAACTGAGATACGGCTGGACTGACCAGATGGCCTCTCCAGGGTTATCTGCTGGGTAAGGTTCGCCTGCTCTCGCACTTGTTCGACACAAGACGGAGAAGCTCCCGGACCACACTGGGTCTGAGGGCTTCTTCTCCGTGGCAGGTTCTGTGGCGGCTGGTCATCCGGTGGGCTCTGCGCACGGCCAGCAGCAGCCGAGGGTGCGGGGATGACGTAACCGCGGTCCGTGCGGCAGGTGGGGCAGGTACGGCGGGCTTTCATGGCGGCGGCTAAGAGGGCATCTGATCAAGCTTCATACGCTTGTGGGCAGGATGTCCGTTTCGATTCGCCAGGTTGGTGAAGATTCTCCGGTGAGCTCACGGCTCATTTTGTTAGCCATCGCCCAGTGGATCATCATCCGGGATCTCTGCGGCAGGGCTTCGTAGTCACGCGCCAGGCGGCGGTGCTGCATCAGCCAGCCGAAGGTGCGCTCGATCACCCATCGCTTGGGCAGCGGCTCGAAGCCCTTCGTTCGTGGTCGTTGCACCACTTCGACGTCGATCCCCAAAGCGGCGCCGTGCTGGATGACACTGGTCTGGTAGCGGCCGTCGGCCCAGACCTTGGTCACACCCGGATGGGCCGCGGCCAACTCCGTCAGAATCTGCTTGCCTCCTGCTGAGTCGTGGACCGAGGCGGCAGTGACAAGGACGGCCAGGAGCAGCCCGAGGGTGTCGGTGATCAGGTGTCGTTTGCGTCCTTTGATCTTCTTGTCGGCGTCGATGCCCTGACTGGCTTCGGAGACATTGCTCGAGGTCTTCACGCTCTGCGCGTCCACCACGGCCGCGGACGGCTCGGCGCTTCGGGTGTTCGCCAGGCGGGTCCTGTCGCGCAAGAGGTCATGGACCAGCTCGGTTGTTCCGTCCGCCTCCCACTTGGCGAAGCAGTCGTAGACGGTCTTGAACGGCGGGAAATCGTGGGGCAGGTACTCCCACGGAATACCGGTGCGGTTGACGTAGAGGATCGCGTTCACGATCTCTCTCAGGTCGTGCACCCGCGCTGCGGTCCCGGGCCCTGATCGTGCGGCCCGCCAGGCGACGAACACCGGCTCGATCAAGGCACAGCGGGCATCCCAGACGTCACTGCGATACGCACGCCGAGCAGTCATACCCCAGGCAACGGCCACCGTCGCCTGCAGTCACAACAACATCCCCAAACACCAACTATCCAGATCAGATGCCCCCCTTACGCCGTGTCGGCCGACGACGGCCAGAGCCGGCGCGCACCAGGCCGCGAACGAGCCGCTGATGGTCAACGGCCACTCGGGCCGAGCCGGCCCGGTTCGCCTGCGCCGCTGTCACGGCTTGAACAGCACTCCCCGCCAGGTCCAGCCCGCGCCGAGGACGGTTCGCTGCAGGGGGTTCCTCATGTCCTGCGTGCTGAAGCGGAACGTCTCGGTTTTGTGTCGGCGGCCGTCCGACCCCTTGGTGTTCTCCCACTGCCGGAACACCTTGTTCGCCGGTCCGCGGCCGTACTGCCTACGGGCGCTGTCGGCCGTGGGTTCCCATTGCTCCTCCAGGACGCGCACCTCGTGCGCCGCGGGGTCCAGGCGCATCCGGGTCTTCAAGGTCACGTCCAGCGCCGGATACTCGAATTCCGCCACCAGGTCGGCGCCTTCCTTCGGGGTGCCCTCGCGCACGACGAACCGTACGCCCGGGCCGTTGAGCGCGAGCAGCGCGGCCCGGACCTCCGGGGCGGGCCGTGCGCCGACACCGTGGCGCGGGTACCTGGTCCCGGTCCACCTGTCCGTGAGGCGGCCCATGGCTAGGCCCCCGCCGCGGAGTCCGGGCGTACGCTGCGGACGAAATCCTGGAACTCGCCCAGGACCGCGTCGTGTTGGGCGGCGGTGGCGGTCAAGGTCAGCCGGACCACCGCACGCTTGCGCGGATCCACGACGTCCTGCAGGGACAGGTACACCTGGGACTGGACGAGGTCGCGGCGAGCGTCGCCGACGACGGCCGAGAGGGCCACGCGCTGGGTCAGGGCCGGTGCGTCGGGGGAGCCTACCTCGTGGCGGTCGGTCACCTCCGCCGAGTCGGCGGCACGGCGCAGTCGCTCCGCCGACTCGTCGGCGAGCCCGGCCAGAGTCTCGGTCTCCGTCAGGAAATCGCCGTCGACGGCGATGTTGGCGGCGAACCCGGCATCCGGACGGGGGTGTACCGCGGCGAAGGCCACACCCTCGGCGTCGACCTCGTTCGGCTTGGCCGGGAGCCAGCCCTCCGGCAAGCGGAATTCGATGGGCACGGGTGGTTTTGCGGGCATTTCAGAGCCCCCCTTTCCACGGAAACGTACATCAGTCGAACATGCCGGCCAAGGCGTCAGCGGCGTCGCCGACGGCCTCGGAAACCTTGTGCGGATCGAAGGTGATTTCGAGTCCCACCTTGCCGCCGACGAGGGGGGAGAGACCCGCGTCGCCGCCGAGCTTCCACACGCCGGTTTCCTTGTCCTTCTTGTAACCCCACCAGGCTTCCGCACCGGGGCCCGCCCATCCTTCGGCGTTCATGCCGACGCCCAGTCCGAAAGCTTCGGCACCGCCGGCGAGGGTCCCCTTGGCGCCCACGAACCCCTTCGCGCCGACGGTAACCTCCTCCTTGGTCGCCTTGGCGGTGAGGCTGCCCTCGATGCCGGCGAATCCCTCCGCCCGCGCGTACTGCCCCACGTAGCCGTACTCGGCCCGGCCCTCGGCCAGTGCCCGTACTCCGGCGGACGCCTCGGCCTTGGAGGCGAACCCTGGTCGGTGAATCCGAAGTTCGCGGTGGCTCGGCCCCCGCCGTAGGCGTCGGCGATCCCGGAGAGCTTCAGGTCCCCCTCGGACATCGATCCCTGTGCGGTTTCGTGGAAGACGTCTGCGTACGCCTTGGCCGAGCCCTCCTTACCGTACTTGGGCCCGCTGAAGGTGTGGCCGATCTTGTCCTCTTTCGTCCCGGCGCTGGATTGGTCGGGCTTCATGGCCTTGGCCAGGTCGCCTTCAGCGCCAGCGTTGAACCCGCTGAGGGTCTCGTCAGTGCCCTTGCCGAAAGCGTCCTTGTTGCTGTCGGCGCTGGCTCGTCCGAGGGCGGTCTTGACGCCCTCATCGAGCTCGGCGATGGCCTTCACACGGTCGTCGATGTGGTTCTGCCACTTGGTGACGGCGGTGCGTATGGATGTTTAGCCATCGGGGTCGTGGTGGTAGGCGCTGCGCTCGGCAGGCGTGGGTTTGGCGTAGTCGAAGGCGACTTGGCCCTGCGCGGAGACGGTCATGCCGGCGGCTATCGCGTCGTCCCGGGCGCTTTCGAGCTTCTTTCTGAGCTCAGTGAACTTCTCGTGGGCCCCCCGCAGCAGACTGGCGATGGCCTTGGCCTGGATCTGTGCGGCGGAGAACTCGTAGCGGGTTCCCGCGAAAGTCGCGTGGGCAACCCCGGAGCTGACACCCGCCCAGTTCCCGCCCGTGGTGATCTTCTGGACGCTTTCCCCGTAGTGGGTCTCGACCTTGTTCAGCTCACCCGCCATCTCCTCCCACTTGGAGGCGGCGGTCGTCAGCACACCCAGACCGGCGGTCATGGCTTTGTCGTACGTCAGCACTGCAGCCCCCTGCAGACCGTTCCACTTCGACCTCTTGAACGGTCAACACCCATCGCGGAATCTGATCATATGTACGGCAGTTGCCGAAGCCCTCAGCGTGGGTTCCAGGGGCGTGTCATCTCCACCAGCACGTCGTGGGGCCACGTGCCGTGCTCGAAGAAGTGCTCCACGGCCCGGCAGGCGACGGGGAAGGGGACGGTTTCCCTGTCGGAGTACGTGTCGTTCTGCCCGCTGGACAGCAGGTATCCGCCAGAGAAGCCCTCGCCGCGCGGATCGACCAGGTGCTCCCCGGGGCCCCCTGCACCGTCGGTCAGGGCGACCAACGCGCGCTCACCGTTGGTCACCACGGACAGGAGGCGGCCCCGGCCGTCCTCGAACCACGTCTCTTGGCTCGCCCAGTCCAGCCTGTGGATGAGCAACGACCGGGCTTGCGCACCGGAGTAGCCGTCAGATGCGTAGCCCTGCATGCGCCAGCGCTGGGGTACGGCCATGGAGTCCTCCGATTCGGGTTGCCCGGTACGGATCCGGAGACGGGCTGATTGTCCCACCCGACATTGCGGTACGCCCCGGCTCGATGAGTACGAGGACGAGCTGCCTTGAGTACGTCCGCGGCGGGGGGCCGGGGCTGCTTGGCTGTGCCCATGCGCGAAACGATCACAGCCCCGATCACCGCCCGCCCCACCGATGCCTTGGGCGCAGGAGGGGTGTTGGTGTGGACGACGGCATCGACGGTGGCTCTGATCCCTGTGGCCTCCTTCTTCGGCGCCCTCGCCGCGATGGCTACGGACGCCCGCCCCCGGGCCGTTGCGGTCACCACGGCCTTCTGGTGGGCGTCCTGGACCGCTACCCCGCTGCTCGTGGTGGTCTCCCGGCTGTTCCCCCGGCCGCCCTGCACTGGCCAGAGGGCGCCGTTGGGCCGGGCGCGCGCGGCTCAGGCGGCCGTATCCGGATCGACCCCGGCCCCGATCGCGTAGCGGAGGGCCTGTTCCGTGGTCATGGCAGCACCCCGCTTCTGCGCCTCGGCGAGAACGGCCTCGTCCAGTTCGGCATGGACGCGCCGCTCGAAGGCGTCCAGCAGGGGCTGTTCCACCGCGGCGGGTCTGCGGCCCGTCGAGGCCCGCAGGGGTTCCACGGCGGCCAGCAGCGTCGCCGCCCGCTGCGGGCGCCCGGCATCGGCCTCCCGGCGCGCGGCGGTCGCGAGGGCGTCCACGGCCGGCATCCAGAGGCCCTCGTCGGCGCAGTCGCGCAGAACGGCGGCCAGCCCTTCGGCGGCGGACCGCCGCTCGCCGGCCGCGTGCAGGTTGCGGGCGTGCTGCGCCCGTCGGCAGACCGTCGCGAACAGGTCGTCGCCGAGGGCCGTGTCGTCGAGCGCGGCGGTCGACAGTGCGGCGGCGCGTCCCGGGTCCCCCGCGTAGTACGCGACCTCGGCCTGCGCCCAGCGGGTGGTGGCCAGTCCCTCGCGCAGGCCGCTGCGTACGAAGACCTCCTCGGCCCGTGCCAGTTGCTCCGCCGCCTCGTCCAGCTCGCCGAGCCCGCACCGGGCGATGGCCAGGGCCACCCGGGCCTCGGCCACGGCCACTTCGCTTCCGTGGGCGAGTACGGGGGCCAGTACGGCTTCGGCGATCCCCGCGGCCTCGGCGGCGCGGCCCTGGAGGCACCGGACGACCGACAGCTGGGCGAACGCCTCCAGTTGCAGTACGACGTCTCCGCACAGCCCTGCGAGACGGGCGGCCTCCTGGAAGTTGCCGGCCGCGTCGCCGAGATCGAGGCTGAAGGAGATCAGCCCCATGGCGTACAGCACACGGCGGCGCGCGGCAGGCGCCTCCGGCTCCAGCCGGGCGAGGGCCCGGCGCGCCCAGTCGAGTCCCTCGCGGGGCAGGCCGGCCCAGAGCCACGACAGGGTGCCGACCAGGTCGACTCCCGGGCCGGAATCGCCGGAACCGAGCGACCAGTCGAGGGCGGCCCGGATGTTGGCCATCTCCTGGCGCACCTCCCGCCTCATGGAGACGGTGTCGCCCGGAGGAGTGCCCGTCCCCGTCCGCCCGGTGAGCGACCGGTAGTACGCGGCGTGCCGATGCCGTGCGGCTTCGGCGCCGCCCGTGAGCGCCATCTGCTCTTCCGCGAACTCCCGTACCGCGCCCAGGAGCCGGTACCGGGCGGGCCGGGCGTCGGGGTCGGCCACGATCAGGGAGCGGTCGACGAGGTCGCGTACGGTCTCCCGCACCCCGCCGGCCGACCCGCCCGGGCCGCGGCCTGCGGGCCCACCCCCACGGCCCACGACCGCCTCCGCCGCATGCAGGGTGAATCCCCCTGCGAACACGGACAGCTCGGCGAGGACCCGTTGTTCGCGGCCGGTCAGCAGCTGGTGGCTCCAGCCGATCGCCGCTCTCAGCGAGCTGTGGCGCGCGGGCCGGGCGCGCCGCCGCGCCAGTACCTCCAACTGTCGGTCGATCCGGTTCGCGACCTCGGCGAGCGGCAGCGCGCGCAGTTGCGCGGCTACCAGTTCCAGGGCGAGCGGCACCCCCTCGGTGGCCCGGCACACCGAGGCCGCCGGCGGCGCCGTCTCGTCGGTCACGGTGAAGGCGGGCAGCCGGGCCGCGGCCCGGTCCATCAGCATGCGGCCCGCCGCCGACCCGAGCAACGCCTCCGCGGAGTCCCCCGACGGCACGTCCAGCGGCCCCACGGTGCGGACGGTCTCCCCGGTCACGGCCAGCGGTTCCCGGCTGGTGGCCAGCAGATGCAGGCCGCCGCACCGGGCCAGCAGGGTGTCGGCCAGGTCGGCGCACGCGTCGAGGACGTGCTCGCAGTTGTCCAGGACGAGCAGGGCGGTCCGCTGGCCCAGGCCGGCGGTCAGCGCCTCGGTGAGGGTCTTTCCCGGCCCTGCGGGCACGCCGAGCGCGGCCGCCACCGCCGCCGGGACGAGATCGGGCCTGCTCACACCGTCCAGTTCGACGACCCACGTGCCGTCCGGCATGTCGGCACCCGCCCGCTGCGCGACGACCAGCGAGAGGCTCGTCTTGCCGATGCCGGGCGGACCGACCAGCGTCACCAGCCGCCGGGCGGTGACGAGGGCCGCGAGCTCCTCCACGTCCCGGTCCCGGCCGAACAGCGGTGCCCGCGCCGCCTGGTCCCGGCCGGACGGGCCCGGTCGTACACCGGGTGCGGACGGTCCGGGCCGGGGCGCGGACGGCTCCGGCAGGGGAGCGGTGGACCCGTCGGCGAGGATCTCCTGGTACAGCGCCCGCAGGGCGGGGCCCGGTTCCACCCCGAGCTCGTCCGACAGGGCGCGGCGGGCGTCCTGGTACGCGGTCAGTGCCTCGGCGTGACGGCCCGCACGGCGCAACGCGGTCATGTACAGCCGGTGCACGGTCTCCCGCAGGGGATGGGAGGCGGCGAGGGCCCGGATCTCCGCGACGAGGTCCGGGCGCGCCCCCAAGGACAGTTCGAGGCCCAGGCACTCCTCGACCACCCCCAGCCTGGCCTCCTCCAGACGTGCGGCCTCGGCCTCCAGGTACTCGGACGGCATTCCCTCGAACGCGGGTCCCCGCCACTGGCCCAGCGCGGTCCGCAGCAGGCGCGCCGCTTCGGCCGGGTCTCCTTCGGCGGCCTCGCGGCGGCCCTCGGCGACGCACCGTACGAAGGTGTCCAGATCGGTGTGCACGGCGTCGGCGGACAGTACGTAGCCGGGCTGCCGGGTCCGTATCGCCTGCGGCCGCAGCGTGTCGTCGAGGGCCCGGCGCAGCGCCGAGACCATGGCCTGGATCTGGGCCCGGGCTGTCGCCGGTGCATCGTCCCCCCAGGCCGCGGCCACCAGCCGCTCCACGGACACGGCGTTCCCGTGGTGCAGGGCGAGGGTGGCAAGCACGGTTCGTGCCCTGCCGCCGGGCAGGGGCACCGTCTCGCCCCGGTCCGTCGCCTCGATCGGCCCGAGCACCTTTAACTCCACCGCCACACGGTGCCAGAGGCCGCATCGCGCAGCAGGTGGTGCAGGCATGTTCAGGCCATTGCGGATCCGGGGCGGATCCATAGCGCGGCCTGCCACTGTCGGGGCAACGGTTTCCGCCCGTCACGGGGGCGGGCGGGACCGGCGCCCGAAAAACGAAGGGACGGACGGATGATCAGGAAGTCGGTATTGGCCGGGATTTCCCTGGGGATGCTCCTGGTGTCGTTGGCCGGAACCGCGACGGCCAGCCCCTCGCGGCCGGAAGGCCCGGCCTTCGCCGCGCCACGCCCGGACGGGGCCGTCGGCCCCACCCTGGCGGCCGGCCTGCCCTGCGGCTGGGGCGACTCGTGCAACAACACCGATCCGGGGAACTACTCCTGGGAGGTCAAGGACACGGACGACCGGGTGAGCGACCCAGGCTGCGCGACCCTGGAGATCCGCTCCGGCCGGAAGGACGGCGCCTGGTACGCGTGGCCCCGTCTGTCGGTCGCCGCCGGGTGCGGCTACTACCAGGGCTGGATAGACCGCTCGTTCGACGACGGCAAGAGCTGGCAGCTGTGGGGCTTCTTCGAGACCGACGGCCCGAACTACGGGAACATGGTCTATTGGCCGGACAACGCCAAGGTCAGGGCCGGTTTCAAACGCCCCTGGGAGGACTGGGGCGACTCCGGGCTCACCAAGTGGCACGGCTGACCGTCGCCTGGTCGGCGCGCCCCGGCGCCCGTCATCCGTTCGTTCCGTTCCCGCTGGAAGGAGAACCGTGTTCCGAAGCACTCGAAGCACTCGAAGCACTCGAAGCACTCGAAGCAATCGAACCGCGAGCAGCGCCCGTGTCGTCCGCGCCGGTGTTGTCATAGCCCTGACAGGAGTCTCGCTGGCGCTCACCGCGCCCGCCCAGGCCCGCACCGCGGCCTGCACCTCCCTGTCCAACGGGGTCCTCTGCACCGTACTGGCCAACCGCAACTACGACTGGGCCCAGGTCCAGAACTCGTACGAGAAGACCGGCGGCAGCACCATCACCGCCCGCTTCGGCCACTACAACCGGGGCGGCACATGGTGGGACCAGGGGGCCTTCACCCAGTCCGCCGGCACCACGCGCTACTTCACCTGGCCCGGATCCGACTACGGGGACTGCTCGTCGGTGGTCGGCTTCATGGACTCCGGCGGCAAGCACTACGAAGTGCCCCCGGTCACGGTCTGCTGACCCGGCGCGGGGCGGGGGGGGGGGGTGGGGGGG
>NZ_JBHYVA010000115.1:0-16543 GCF_042750055.1 Streptomyces sp. NPDC059456 | reverse complement strand
GCGCGCCTCGCGCGCGCGCCCACCCCTGCCGGGGGGGGGCGGGGCGCCCGCCCGCGGCGCCCCCCGGGGGGCCGCGCGGGGCCCCCCCCCGCCCCCCGCCCCCCCCCCCCACCACCGCGTACGACGGCAGTCTGCCTGTGGAGGGAGAACCGATGACCGACGAGGAACGGATCGGGATCGTGGGCTGCGGCCTGATGGGATCCGGAATCGCCGAGGTCTGCGCCCGCGCGGGCCGGGACGTCGTGGTGGTGGAGACGGACGGGACGGCGGCCGGAGCCGGTCTCAAGCGGATCATCCGCTCCCTGGCCCGCGCCGCCGACACCGGGAAACTGACGGAGGCCGAACGGGACGCCACGGCCGCGCGGATCACCGTCACCACCGGCATGGCCGCCCTTGCGGACCGGGACCTCGTGATCGAGGCCGTCGCCGAGGACGAACGGGCGAAGCTGGAGGTCTTCGCCCGGCTCGACGCGGTCGTGGAGCGCCGCGACGCGGTCCTGGCCACCAACACCTCGTCCCTTCCGGTCATCCGGCTCGCGGCCGCCACCTCGCGGCCCCGGCAGGTCGTCGGGCTCCACTTCTTCAACCCGGTCCCGGTGCTCCCGCTGGTCGAGCTCGTACCGTCCCTGCTCACCGGCGAGGAGACCGTCCGGCGCGCCCACGCCTTCGCCTCGCAGGTGCTGGGCAAGCAGGTCGTCCATGCCCGGGACCGGGCGGGGTTCGTCGTCAACGCGCTGCTGGTGCCGTACCTGCTGGCCGCGGTGCGCATGGCCGAGTCGGGGACCGCATCGGCCGAGGACATCGACCGGGGCATGACCCTGGGCTGCGCCCACCCGCTGGGTCCGCTCGCGCTGGCCGACCTCATCGGGCTGGACACCGTCCAGGCCATCGCCCGGTCGATGTACGCGGAGTACCGCGAGCCCTCGTACGCCCCGCCACCGCTGCTGGCCCGCATGGTCGACGCGGGCCTGCTCGGCCGCAAGACGGGCCGGGGCTTCCACGCGTACCCCTGACCGCGGTGCCCCGACGGCCGGAGCCCGGGGGCGCGATGCGCGAGGATGAGGTCCTGGCGGCCCGGCAGCCAGGCCCGACCACCCACCCGCTCCGCGGGCGCCGACACGGGGAGTAGCCAACGTGACCAAGGCCGAGCGTGCACTGGAGACGCGCGAGCGCATCCTGAAGGCCGCGTGCGAAGTCATCGCCGACATCGGGTTCGAGAACGTCAGCATGCGCAAGGTCGCCGAGCACGCCGGGGTCTCCAAGGCCCTGCTGCACTACCACTTCGACACCCGCGAGAAGCTGTTCGCCGAGGCGATGACGCACTCCTTCGCCCAGACCGGCACGGAGGCCGAGGTCGGCGGCGACGGGGCGCCGGCCGCCGTCGTCCTGGCCCGCATCCTGCGCAGCATGCTGCCCAGCGACGCCGAACTGCGCCAGGACTGGAAGCTGTGGCAGGAGCTGTGGGTGCGGGCCCAGCGGGACCGGACGGCCCGTCACCTCGCCGTCGACCTCTACGACCAGCTGCACGCATGGGTGGGCGGAGCCGTCGAACGGGGCATCGGGACGGGCGAGTTCACCGAATGCGACGTCGCCGCCGTCAGCACGCTCGTCCTGGCCCTGTGCGACGGCCTCGGCATCCGCCTGATGCTGGACGACCCCCGGGTCGACCTGGCCACCGCCCGGTCGACGATCTGGCGGGCCATCGCACCCGCCCTGGGCATCGGCCCGGACTTCCCGGAACTCTGACGTCCGGCCCACCGGATGGCCGAACCCCGGTGTCCCCGAACCCCGGCGTCACCGAACCCCGGCGTCCCCGAACCCCGGTGTCCCCGAACCCCGGCCTCACCGGTCGCGGGTCACACGGATGACCGGCCGGCGTGCGGCCATCCGGTGGGCCGGCCGCCGCGGGGAGAATGATCCGCGCCGTTGCGGGTACCGGTGTCCCGGCCGTGTCCCCATGCGCAGGAGGTCCGATCCATGCCGGACGACCGGGACGAAACCCCGGCGGAGCGCGCCGACCGCCGCTGGAACGAGACGCTCCAAGAGGTCCGCGTCGCCCAGACCGGCGCCCAGATCCTCTTCGGCTTCCTGCTGAGCGTCGCCTTCACACCCCGGTTCGTGGAACTGGGCCCCTTCGACCGCGGTCTGTACGTCGTGACGGTGGCCCTGGGCGCCCTGGCCACCGGGACCCTGATCGCCCCGGTCGCCTACCACCAGCTGCTGGCCGGGCACCACCTCAAGCCGCAGCTGGTCCGGGCGGCGGGCCACCTCGTCTCCGTCGGCATCGTGCTGCTCGCCCTGACCGTCACGTTCTCCGTGCTGCTCCTGCTGCGGGTCGCCACCTCGCACTGGATCGCCTGGCCGGTCACGGCCTTCGTCACCGGATGGTTCGCGGTCTGCTGGCTCGTCCTGCCGAGCCTGCTCCTGCACGGCAAGGCCGGGAACCGGTGAGCGGCACCCGCAGGTTTTCCGGCGCGGACTCCGGGCAGGCGCCCGGACGGGGAGGCACCGGGGGACGCACTCGGGGACGCACCACGCACGAGGAGGGACACGTCATGGAAGACCAAGGCGGCGCCGGAGGCGCCCCTCTGCACGGCCACGACGACGAGCGGCGGCGCCGCGCCCCGCACGTCGCACCCCGCACCGGGGCCGAGGGCCGCGAGCGGCGGCCCGTCCGCCGGGAGGACACCGACGAGGCGAGCCGTCTCGACCGGCCGGACGAGACGGCCCACGAGGCGCCGGGACCGGTCCGCAAGCCACCCCGCCGGTGATCGACAGCACGGTATCGCTGCGGGCCCGGGGTTGCGCGAGACGAGCGTGCCGGCGGAGGCGGTCTCCGACCGGGTGGGCCTGACCGTCCCCCGGGAAGCCGCGCGCGAGATCGCCGAGGACTGCGTGGCCATGGTCGACGGCTTCGCCACGCCGGGCCCGCGGCACCGCAGGGCCCGTACGCCAGGGTTCGCGCACGAGGTCCGGCGCTTCTGCCCGTGCGTCCCGTTCGTCGGCGGCCTCGCCGCCCACGACCTCGGACACCGCGGCGAGAAGATCCCGGAGGGCACCCTCGTGCTCCTCGACGTGTACGGGCACCACCACGATCCCGGGCTGTTCGCCGGCCCTACCGGTTCGACCCCACCCGTTTCCTCGGCCGGGAGTTTCCTCGGCCGGGAGCCGGACCCCGGCGAGCTGATCCCGCAGGGCGGGGGAGACGCCCGTACCGGACACCGCTGCCCGGGCGAGGACGTCGTGACCGGCGTGCTCGCCGGGCTCGCGACCGGGCTGGGCCGGCTCGACCACACCGTGCCCGGGCAGGACCCGACGATCCCGCTGCGCCGGGTCCCCACCCGGCCGCGCAGCGGGTCGCCCTCGGACCGGTCTGAGCCCGGCCCGGAGCCTGGCCGGCGGCCGGTCGGCGCCGGGCGGGCGCCGGCGCCGCGGGTCAGGTGCTGAGGCGGCTGTTGTGGCCGTCGTGGCCGTCGGCGCTGTCGTCGTCGAACCAGTAGTCGCCGGCGGCCAGGTACCGGAAGGCGTGCGTGCTCTCCCGCGGGAGCGCGACGGTCACGGCCCGGCTGCCGTCCTTCCGGGCCCGCAGCTCGTGGGCGCCGGGCTGCCAGTCGTTGAAGTCGCCGACGACGCTCACCGGTCCCGGCGGTACGTCCGCCGGCAGTACGAACGTGATCTCGGTACGGTCCTTGCGGCGCTTGCGTTCCAGCACGGGGGAGCCTCCTGTCGATGGGCGGAGCAGGCACATCCTGACGCCGGCGCCGCCCCGGTGCATGTCGGCGCAACGGCGACCACCCGTCCGGTCCCGCGAGCACCCCGGAACGGCGTAGTTCCGGGCCCGGCGCGAGGACCGTGACGTCCGCGGGCGGATTGTTCACCCGTACGCGGATCATGAGGGATTCCGGTGATGAGGGAAGGTTCCGACCGAAGTGTCGCGCGGTATGCGGCATCTGTCGTCAGAGTAACCGGAACCACACCCTCCGTAGGCCTCAGATTCACAGAGTGACCGACCGGTAGCTCTAGATCATCTGACATGTTCTCGGCTAGCGTCGTGCTCGCGCCGCCACACCCAGGGCACACGGCCCTGCCGGGACTTGCGGTGCAGGGGAATTACTCACGTTGACGACTGCCATTCAAGGCATCTTCGCCGTCCGTCCCTACACGCCTCACTGCCAGGTCATCCACGACGAGGGTGACCACGCCGTCATCGGCATCTCCTCCGGGAACTCCTACTTCACGCACGACCGCGTGCTCGAACTCGCCCGCTGGGGACTCGACCACTTCCGGCAGGTCGACCTCATCTGGACGGACATGCACGTGGCCGAGATGTTCGTGGCCCTCGGCTACCCCGAGATCGAAGCGCAGCGCAAGGCGGTGAAGAACCTGCGCGGCGTACGCGCCAAGGTGACCGCCGCCGTTGCCGCCCTGGACCCCGAGGGCGAGCGGCTGCGCGGCCGCCCCATGTCCGCGCTCCTGGAGCTCCCCGCCTACCAGCGCATCCGCTCCCGTCTCGACACCCTCATGACGGACGATCCCGAGTTCCGTGAGGTGTGCGACCAGCTCGCCGCCCGGTTCCTCGCCGACAAGCTGAACGGGCAGCCACCGACCGGGCTGCAGCGCGAGGTGTGCATCAAGTACGTGTGCGCCGAGGTGCCGCTGTTCCTCGACACCCCGGAGATCCTCGGGGTCTCCTCCTCGCTCAACTGCTACCACCAGGCGCTTCCGCTGGCCGAGTTGCTGTACGCACGCGGCTGGGGCCTGCGCGCCTCGCGCAACCAGGGCCACGCCGTCATCACGCCCGCCGAAGAAGCCGAAGAACAGGACCGCTCCGCATGACCACCACCATCGACCCCACCACGCCGGCCGCGGCCGACGAGCTCACCCGGTTCCCGTTCGACGCCAACGGCACGCGGCTGCCCGACGAGATCGCCCACCTGCTCACCCGTGAGCCGGTCAAGAAGGTCCGCACCATAGCGGGGGCGGAGGCCTGGCTGGTCTCCTCCTATCCGCTGTGCAGGCAGGTGCTCGACGACGCCAGGTTCTCCCTCAAGGACACCTCCGCCGAGGGCGCGCCCCGCCAGTACGCGCTGACCATCCCCCCGGAGGTGGTCAACAACATGGGGAACATCACGGGCGCCGGACTGCGCAAGGCCGTGATGAAGGCCCTCAACCCGAAGGCCCCCGGACTGGAGGCGTGGCTGACCGGCCACGCGAACGCACTCGTCGACGCCATGCTCACCAAGGGCGTTCCGGCCGACCTGCGCCGCGACTTCACCGTCCCCTACTCCACCGGGCTCCACTGCCACATCCTCGGCATCCCCCAGAGCGACGGACCCGACCTGTACCGCTCGCTGCACGTCGCGTTCATGAACAGCCCCCGCACCATCCCCGCGGCGGGCATCAACTGGGACCGCGACATGGCGCACATGGTCGCCCGCCTCGACGACCCGCGGACGACCGGCCTCATGGCCGAACTCGCCGCCCTGCGCGAAGACCCCGACTACGCGCACCTGACCGACGAGATGCTCGCCACCGTCGGCGTCACCATGTTCGGCGCCGGAGTCATCAGCGTCATGGGCTTCCTCACCATGGCCCTCGTCTCCCTCATCCAGCACCCGGACCTGAAGGCCCGGCTGATCGCCGAACCGGCGCTCATCCCCGCCGCCGTGGACGAACTGCTGCGCATCAACCTGTCCATCGCCGACGGCCTGCCCCGGATCGCCACCGAGACCATGCAGCTCGGCGACGTCACCGTGCAGAAGGGGGAACTGGTCCTCGTCCTCGTCGAGGCCGCCAACCACGACCCCGCCGAATTCGAGGACCCGCACACCGTGCGCCTCGACCGGCCCAACCCGAACGCGCACCTGTCGTTCGGCGGCGGCGGCCACTACTGCCCCGCCACCGCCCTCGGCAAGCGCCACGCCCAGATCGCCATCGAGGTGCTCCTGGACCGGCTGCCCGGTCTCGACCTCGCCGTGCCGATCGAGCAACTCGTGTGGCGCACCGGGTTCATGAAGCGCATACCGGAGCGGATGCCCGTGCTCTGGTGACACGGCGCCGGGGGCCGGCCCCGGTCGGACCCTGCCCCCGGCGGGGCCGGCGCGTCACGCCTGCGCGACGGCCTCCAGCGGGCTCAGCGCGGCCGCCCGGCGGGCCGGGAGGGCCGCCGCGAGCGCGCCGACCGTGAGGGACACCAGGCACACGAGGAGCAGCGTCCCCCAGGGCAGTGCCAGGGAGTAATGCTTCATGGCCCCGTTGGTCAGCGAGCCGACGCCCCAGGCCCCGAACAGCCCGCCCGCCAGCCCCAGGAGCGTGCCGAAGGCGGCGACGGTCACCGATTCCAGGCGGATCATCCGCCGGATGCCGGCCCGGTCCATGCCGACGGCGCGCAGGACGCCGATCTCGCGGGTGCGGTCCGAGACCGACATGGCCAGGGTGTTGACGATGCCGAGCAGCGAGATCACCGTGCCGATGGCGAGCAGTCCGTACATCAGCGTCAGCAGGCCGGCCAGGGAGCCGGCGGCCTCGTCGACCAGTTCCTGCCGGTCCTTGACCCGCACCAGCGGGCTGTTGCCGGTGGCGGTGCGCAGCCGGTCCGCGGTCGCCCGGGAGGCGGCGCCCGCTTCGGTGCGGACGAGGATCCGCTGCACGGAGCCCGGCAGGTGGCTGTCCCGCTGTACCTCGGCACGGGCGCCCAGCACGTCTCCTGCCGTCGGGTTGTCCTCGTAGACGCCGACGACGGTGTACGTCCGGAACTCCTGGTTGCGGCCGATGCGCGCCTTGACCTCGCTGCCCGTGCGCAGGCCCTGTTCCCGGGCGACGCCTGCGGAGACGGCGATCCGGCCCGGCCCGAGGTCCTTCAGGGAGCCGCCGGTGAAGTCGAGCTTCATGACCTCGCCGGCGACGGCCGGGTCGACGCCGGCGATCGCACGGACACCGCCGCCCGTGAACACCGTGGAGTCCGCGACCGCGGCCGCCGTCCGCACCCCGGGGGTGTCCGCCACCCGCTTCTCGGCGGCCGGGTCGACGGCGGTCATGGTGGTGCGGCTGCTGATCACGTAGTCCGCGCCGAGGCCTGCCGCGGCCTGCCGGTCGAGGGCCTGACCCGTGGAGTTCCCGATGACGGCGAGCCCGGCGACCAGGGCCGTACTGACCATCAGCGCGGCGGCGGTGGCCGCGGTGCGCCGCGGGTCGCGCAGGGCGTTCTCCGTCGCGAGGTGGCCGGTGATCCCGAACCGGCCGGTCAGCCGCCCACACAGCCGGATCACGGGGACGGCGAGCAGCGGAGCCAGCACGATCATGGCGACGACGAGCAGGGCGCACCCGGACATCGCGTTCCGCAGGTTGCCCTCCGAGGCGTCCTTCGCCCCGGCCAGCGACACCAGCAGCCCGCCGCCGAGCAGCAGCAGGACCAGACCCGCCACGCCCCGGACCCGGGAAGCGGTCGCGGTCGGCGGCTGGTCGGCGGCGCGCAGCGCCTCGATGGGCGCGACCCCGGCCGCCTTGCGGGAAGGCAGCCACGCGGCGAGCACCGTGACGCCCACGCCGACGCCGAGCGCCGCCACCACGGGCAGCGGGCCGATCACCAGGGGCCCGTGGGGCAGCGTGTCCTGCGGGGTGCTCAGCAGACCGGGCAGCGCGGAGGCGATGCCGAGGCCGAGCAGGAAACCGGCCGCCGAGGCGACGAGGCCGATCAGCACGGCCTCCCACAGGAGGGAGCGCACGACCTGGCGTCGCGTGGAGCCGATCGCCCGCAGCAGTGCGATCTCCCGGGTCCGCCGGGCGACGAGCATGGTGAAGGTGTTGACGATGAGGAACGAGCCGATGAAGAGCGAGACCCCGGCGAACACCATCGGCATCTTCTGGTAGCCGCGGGTCAGCGTGTCGGTGAGGACGGCCTGCCGCGTGGCCTGGGCGCGGCCCGTGACGGCCTCGGCCCGGTCGGCGGGGAGCACGGCCGTGACCCGCTCGGCGAGCACGGACGGGTCGGTTCCGGCGGTGGCGGACACGTCGACGGAGGTGTACTGGCCGGGGGACGCGAACAGTTGCTGGGCCGTGGCCTTGTCGAACAGGGCGAGGGTGCCGCCGGCGGTCACCCGGGTGTCCCCGGTGGTGACGATGCCCACGAGCCGCATCTTCATGACCGGGCCGTCGGTGGCCAGCGTGACCGTGTCACCGAGGGCGAACCCGCCGGCGGCGGCGGTGCCCCCGTCCACCGCGAGCTCACCGCCGTTCTGCGGGGCCCGGCCCTTGACCAGCGGGTGGCGGCCGTCCTTGCCGTCCTTGCCCGGGACGTAGGCGCCGGCCAGGTTCGCCCACGTCTTTCCGTCGCGCAGCGGCCGGCCGTCGGCGCCGTTCAGGACGGCCGAACCGTCGGCCGCGGGCCGCGCGGAGGCGACACCGGGCAGTTCGGCCAGCTTCCGTACGAGTGCGTCGTCGAGGGCTCCGGTCCGCTCGTCCGGGGTGCCGGGCGGGGAGGCCTTGGGGGTCACGGTGACGGCGATGTCCGCGAAGTCCTTCGACGCGGCGGCGCGATGGGCGGCTGCGGAGGACTCCGCGAAGACGAGGGTGCCGCAGACGAACGCGACGCCCAGGCAGACCGCGAGGGCGGTCATGGCCAGACGGGCCTTGTGCGCAAGGACGTTGCGCAGGGCTGTTTTCAGCATGGTGGCTTCCGGGGACGTGGGATGCGCGGACGGGGGGCGGGTGCCGGGGTGGGAACGGGTCAACTGGTGCGCGAGCGGGCGTCGAACGCCTTCATCCGGTCCAGCACCCGCTCCGGGGTGGGCCGGGCCATCTCGTCGACCAGGCGGCCGTCGGAGAGGAAGACCACGCGGTCGGCGTAGCCCGCGGCGACCGGGTCGTGGGTGACCATGACGACGGTCTGGCCGAGCTCGCGCACCGAGTCGCGAAGGAAGCCGAGGACCTCCGCCCCGGCCCGGGAATCGAGGTTGCCGGTGGGCTCGTCCCCGAACACGATCGCCGGGCGGGACACCAGGGCCCGGGCCACCGCCACGCGCTGCTGCTGCCCGCCGGACAGCTGACCGGGCCGGTGGCCGAGCCGTTCGGAGAGACCGACCATGGCGACGACCCGGTCCAGCCACGCGCGGTCGGGGCGGCGGCCGGCGATGGACAGCGGCAGCGTGATGTTCTCCAGCGCGGTCAGCGTCGGCAGCAGGTTGAACGCCTGGAAGATGAACCCGACCCGGTCGCGGCGCAGTTCGGTCAGCTGCCGGTCGCCCAGGGTGCTCAGCTCCGTGGTGCCGATGCGGACGGAGCCGGAGCTGACCGAGTCGAGACCGGCGGCGCAGTGCATCAGGGTGGACTTGCCGCAGCCCGAAGGACCCATGATCGCGGTGAACTCGCCCTCCCGGAAGGCGATGCTGACCCGGTCCAGGGCGACGACGCGGGTGTCGCCGCTGCCGTAGGCCTTCGACAGGTCGGTGGCCGCCGCGGCGAACCCGGTCGGCGGGTGCGGAGCGAGGGCGTCAAAGGGGGCGGGGGCTGCGGTCACGGGGGACTCCTCTTCGAGTGCCTGGGATGTTCGGTGGAGGCACTGCGAAGGGTGTCGTGGATGTGTATCGGGACCGGGGCCGGCGTGTATCGGCGTCCGCGTCGTTTCGTATCGGTTGGGGGGGGGGCGCGCCCCGGAGCGGCCGGGCGCGGGGCCGCGCGGTCAGAGGGGCAGGGCCGCGCGGTCAGAGGGGCAGGCGCAAGGTGGCGACGGCGCCGCCGTCCGGGGCGTTGTCCAGGTGTAGCTCGGCGCCCAGGACCCGGGCCTGGCCCAGGGCGATGGTCAGGCCCAGCCCGTGGCCCGCACCGCGCTCCGCCGCGCCCGTGTGGAAGCGGCGCGGTCCGTCGCGCAGCAGGTCCGGCGGGAAGCCGGGCCCGTGGTCGCGCACGACGACGGTACGGCCCGCCACGGCGACCTCGACCGGGGCGGCCCCGTGCCGGTGGGCGTTGACGACGAGGTTGGCGACGACCCGCTCGAGGCGGCGGGGGTCGGTCTCGACGGTCGCGCAGCCCTCCGCGCCCTCAGGAACCGCAGCGACCGCAGCGGCCTCGGCGGCCGCGGCGGGCTCCGCGTCGCCCGCCGGGCCGGCGACGGTGACCCGCGCGTCGTATCCCGTCCGGGCCACGGCCTCGCGGACGACGGCCCCCAGCGGCACGTGGGCGCGGACCGCGTGCTCGGCGCCCGCGTCCAGCCGGGAGATCTCCAGCAGGTCCTCGACCAGGCCGCGCAGATCGCGCACGCGGGCCCGGACCAGGTCCTCCGTCCCGCCCGGCGGCAGCAGGTCGACGGCGGCCAGCAGCCCGCCGACCGGGGTGCGCAGCTCGTGGGCCACGTCCGCGGTGAACCGCCGCTCGCTGCGCAGCCGCCGGCCGAGGCTGTCGGCCATGAGGTCGACCGTGGCGGCGATGTCGGAGACCTCGTCGCGGCCCTGGACGGGACCGGTCCGGGCGTCGAGGTCCCCGGCGGAGATCCGGCCCGCGGTCTCGGAGACCCGGCGCAGCCGGCGGCCGAGCAGCCCGGCCCCGTAGGCCGCCAGGGGCACGGCCGCCGCGAGCGCGACGAGCGAGGCCACCGTCATGCTCATGTCCAGGCGGCGCAGTTCGTAGAGCTCCGGACTCATGTTGACGCGGACGGCCAGCACCGGACTGCCCGGCCCGCCGACCCGCTGGGCGGCCCATACGCTCGGCCCCACGTTGTTGTCGACGCGCCCGTCGTAGGCCGTGTGCCGGTCGCCGTCGGCCGGGTGGCGCAGTACGCCGGGCAGCTCCTCGGGATCGAGCTCGGCGCCGTCCGGCAGCGTTCCGGTGCGCCGGTGGGTGTCCATCGCCGAGTACACCGCGTTGAACGCCCGCATCTGCGCCCGGTCGCGGACGTCGTGCGCGGTCCACACGTGGACCAGTACGCCGACGGCCGCCGCGACCAGGCACGCGGTGGCCGCGGCCAGGGCGGCGATCTTCCGGCGCAGCGGGACGCGGGCCGCCCGCGCGGGGCGGAAGGGGAACGGGCGCACCGGTTCAGCGCCTGAGCTTGTAGCCGAAGCCGCGGACCGTCTCGATCCGGTCCCGGCCCAGTTTCCGGCGCAGCCGCTGGACGCACAGGTCGACGACCCGGCTGTCGCCGTCCCAGCCGTACTCCCAGACGTTGCGCAGCAGGGTGTGGCGCTCCAGCACGACGCCCGGGTGGGCGGCGAACTCCAGCAGCAGCTTCAGCTCGGTCGGCGTCAGCGCCACCGGGCGGCCGGAGACGGACACCTCCAGCCCGCCGGTGTCGAGGGTCAGATCGCCGAAGACCAGCAGGTCCGCCCCGGGCGGCGACGGCTCCTCGCCCGCCGCGCGCCCGGCCGCCGGGGCGGGAGCGTACGTCGCGCGCCGCAGCAGTGAGCGGATGCGTGCCACGAGGACGTAGGTGTCCACGGGCTTGACCACGTAGTCGTCGGCCCCGGCCTCCAGACCGGCGACGACGTCGAGCCCGTCGCCGCGGGCGGACATCATCAGGACCGGCACCAGGCTGGTCTCCCGCACCCTGCGGCACAGGCCGATCCCGTCCAGACCCGGCAGCATGACGTCCAGGATCAGCAGGTCGAAGCCCTCGTCGCGGAAGAGTTCCAGCCCCGTGAGGCCGTCGGCGGCGGCCGCCACCCGGTAGCCGTAGCGTTCGAGGGCGACGGCGAAGGACCGGCGCATCAGCTCGTCGTCCTCCACCAGCAGCACGCGCACGGGGGGCGGGGAGGCCGGGGCGGGGACGGACGGGGGCACGGGGGACGACTCCTGTCGGACGGGCGGGGATGCGGTCCCGGGTGCGCCCACGCGCGGCCGGCGACCCGAAAAGGAACGATACGGCAGGCATCCGGGGCGATGACCGTGCCGCTGACCTGCCCTCCGGCTTCGATGGACAACCAAGCGCTCCCCGATACGCAGCCGATACAAAACCCGCCCTGGTTGCCGCGCCGACGCCGGCGGGCTTCACTGAAACGTGGCGCACGGGAGCCGCTCGTCGTCCCCGGGGCGCCCGGGAGGCCGGCATGAGCACGCACACGACCCGGACCTTCGACCCCACCCGCGTCGCCCACCTCAGCGGACCGTTCGCGCCGGTGACGCAGGAGGTCGACGAGGTCGGGCTGCAGGTGGAGGGCCGGCTGCCCGACGGCCTGGACGGCACGTACCTGCGCAACGGCCCGAACCCCCGCTTCAGCCCGATCGGCTCCTACCTGTACCCCCTGGACGGCGACGGCATGGTGCACCGCGTCCGGATCTCCGGCGGCACGGCCGGCTACCGCAACCGGTTCGTGCGCACGCCCGGCGTTCTGGCCGAGGAGCGGGCCGGCCGGGCCCTGTGGGGCGGCCTGGAGTCCATGATCGTGCCGCGGGAGCCGGACGTGCCCGCGGACCTGGCCGGCACCTTCAAGGACCTGCCCGACATCAACGTGGTGCGGCACGCGGGCCGGCTGCTGGCGCTGGCCGAGTCGGGCTGCCCGTTCCGGATGTCCCCGGAGCTGGACACCCTGGGCCGGGAGACGTTCGGCGGTGCCCTTCCCGCCGGGATCACCGCGCACCCGAAGATCGACCCGCGCACCGGGGAGATGGTGGTCTTCTGCTACGGGATCGAACCGCCGTTCCTGACCTGGTCGGTGATCGGGCCGGCCGGTGAGGTGCGGCGCGGGCCGACACCGCTCGACGCCGTCGACGAGCCGATGATGATCCACGACATGGCGCTGACGGCCCGGTTCGTCGTCCTGGTCCTGGCACCCGCGTTCTTCGACATCGAGGCCGCGATGGCCGGCACCGGCTCGTTCGTGACGTGGCGGCCCGAGCGCGGCACCCGGATCCTGCTGGTCCCGCGCGACGGCGGCCCCGTACGGCAGGCCGCCGACGACGCGTACTGGATGTGGCACACGGTCAACGCGTACGACATGGGCGAGGACGCCGGGCAGCCGGGCGGCAACGTCGTCCTCGACTACGTCCAGTGGGACCACCTCGGCCTGGGCCCGGCATCCGGCGGACCCAACCCGGGCGGACTGGTGCGCGCCGTGATCGACCCCGAGGCGGGCAGCATGCGGCGCGCCCCGCTCGACGACGCCGCCATCGAGCTGCCGCGGATCGACGACCGCCTGATCGGGCGCCGCCACCGGTGGCTGGCCGCGGCCGCGGGCTCGGGCGCGCGCGACCTGCTGCCCGGCGAACACGACGCCCTGCGCTGGTACGACGTCCAGGGCGGCGGCAGCCTGCTGTGGACCGCCGGGGACCTGGCCGTCGGGGAGCCGGTGTTCGCCCCGACACCGGGCGGCGCCGACGGCGAGGGCCACTGGCTCACGCTCGCCACCGACCGCACGGACGGCACCAGCTGGTTCCTCGTGCTCCCGGCGGACGATCCGGCGTCGGGCCCGGTGGCCCGGGTCTGCATCCCGGTACGGGTCCCGCTGGGCCTGCACGGGACCTGGCTGCCCACCGAGGAACCGCACGCGCCGCACGTGACGACCGGAAGGTGATCCCATGCGCTGGACGGACTTGGACGAATCGGGCCGGGCCTGGGCGATGATCTTCGGCATCCTCTTCGTGATCTTCGCCGACCTGGCGGCGATCATCCTGATGAACACCGTCGGGAAATGACCCCGCCGCACCACCCGTCCGCCGCACTGCCCGTCCGCCGCGGCCCGTCCGCCCGTGTCGCCATCCGGCCGTCCGGTCAGGCGGGCTGCGGCGTGAGCCTCTTGTGCCCCGTCCGGTCGTAGTACGTGGTCATGGCGAAGCCGAAGACCAGGGCGAGGACGGCGCCGATCGCGATCATGATCCAGGAGCGGGTGAGACCCGCGTCGCCGCGGGCGTCGAAGTAGAGGATCGCGCGCACCCCGTCGCTCAGCTGCCGCATGGGCTCGAACAGCGACAGGAACCGGTAGAACCCGGGGACCGCCTGGAGCGGGACGGTGGCGCCCGAGGAAGGCAGGCCCAGGACGATGAAGACGAACATCGACACCAGCTGGCCGATCCCGCCGAACGCGGCGTTGATGGCCTGGACCCCCAGGCCGACGGCGAGGGCCGCACAGTACGAGTAGACCCACAGCAGCGGCAGGTGGGAGGCGTCCATGCCGAGGACGCCCACGCAGGCGAGGAGCACCAGGGAGACGCTGACCAGCGTGATGCCCGCGGTCATCACCATCTTCAGCAGCAGCGTCTGCGTCCGGCTGATCGGCACCGTCGGCCGGCGGGTGTGCCACGGGCCGATCTCGTTGTCCGCGTAACCGAGGGCGGTGTCGACGCCGTTGCTGATCACGTTGCCGCCCATGAACCCCGCCAGCACCAGCAGGAGCGTGTAGTAGAAGGCGGTCAGGCCGAGGCCGCTGGCGGCGCCGATCGGGCGTCCGACCCGGGTGACGACGTCCACCGGGTCGGCGAGCAGCAGTTTCACGGTGGGACTGGCCTGCGCACCCGCCGCCGTGAGCTGCTTGCCGATGCTCCGGGACGCCTGGTGGGCGGCCTTCGTGGTGATCTGGCCGGCGAGGGAGGAACCGAGACTGCCCTTGCCCGGGTTGGTCAGCACGGTGAGCGTCGGCCGGCGGGTGGCACCCGGCGTGGTGAGGGCGAGGACGGTGTCCGTGAAATCGGCCGGGACGACCAGTGCGCCGTAGACCTTGCCGGATTCGAGCTGGTCGCGGGCCTCGGCGTGGGTGAGCGTGCGCCACTCGGCCTTGCCGCCGCCGGTGTCGGCGGCGATGGCGGCCGTGATCTGTGCGCCCAGGTTCTCCTTCTGCCCGGGCGGGGGTTTGCCCGCGTCGTCGTTGACGAGCGCGATCGGCAGGTCCTTCAGCTCCCGGTTGGGGTTGACGATGCCGCCCATGTAGAGGAGCGACAGCAGCAGCGCGAGCAGCGCCGTGAGGATCGTGGGTACGAGCCACAGCTGGGGGCGGCGCAGCAGCGCCGCGGCGGTGGCCTGCGGGGTGGCGGGCTCGGCCATGGTTCCTCCGTGGGTACGCCGACCGTACGAGAGGTCAGGATGCGGCCCGCACCGGCGCGGCCGGACGCACGCCTCGCGTTCCTCCCCCCGTTGCAGTACGGGGCGTCAGGAATGGAGAAGCGCACTCCGCCCGACGGCCACTAGCGTGATGGTCATGGACATCACCATTCACACGGTCTTCCTCCCGCACGACGATCCGGAGGCCGCCCTCGGGTTCTACCGCGACGCACTCGGGTTCGAGGTCCGCAGCGACGTCGGACAGGGCGCGATGCGCTGGATCACGGTCGGCCCCGTCGGCCGGCCGGACACGTCCGTCCTCCTGGCGCCGCCGGCCGCCGACCCCGGCATCACCGAAGCCGAGCGCCGCACCATCGTCGAGATGATGGCCAAGGGCACCTACGGCTGGATCCTGCTGGCCACCCCGGACCTCGACGCCACCTTCGACAAGCTCGTGGCCGCCGACGCCGAGGTCGTACAGGAGCCGACCGAGCAGCCGTACGGCGTCCGCGACTGTGCCTTCCGCGATCCCGCGGGCAACCTGGTCCGCTTCCAGGAACTGCGCTGAGACCGTCCGGCCGACGGGAAGGAGTTCTCGCATGTGCCATCCGGGATGGGCGCGCGCACGCGCCGAGGCGCAGCACCTCGAGGACCTCGCGCGCCTGCGCGCCGTCCGCGACCGGCTCGACCGGGAGTACGCGCGACCGCTGGACGTCGCGGCGCTCGCGCGCGACGCGGACATGCCGGCCGGGCAGCTCGGCCGGCGGTTCCGGCTCGCGTACGGGCGGTCGCCGTACGCCTATGTGACGGCGCGCCGCGTCGAGCGCGCGACGGCGCTGCTGTGCCGGGGCGAGCGGACCGGTCAGGAATCGAGAAGCACCGGCCACGGTGGCGCACCTAGCGTGGAGGACATGAACTCCCTCGCATCCCTCACCCTGGAAGTGGCCGACCCCACGGCCGCCGACCGCTTCTACACCGTCTTCGGCCTGGGCGCCCACGTGCGCCTGCGCGCCTGCGACACGCCGACGACCGGCTTCCGCGGGTTCGCGCTCTCGCTCACGGTGTCCCAGCCGTCCGTCGTGGACGGGTACGTCGAAGCCGCCGTCGGCGCCGGCGCCACCGTGCTGAAGCCCGCCGCGAAGTCGTTCTGGGGTTACGGCGGCGTCGTACGGGCACCGGACGGGACGATCTGGAAGATCGCCACGTCGCAGAAGAAGGACAAGGGCCCGGCCGCCCTGACGTTCGACTCGATGGTGCTGCTGCTCGGAGCCGACGACGTGAGCGAGAGCAAGCGGTTCTACGTCGGGCGGGGGCTCGCCGTGGCGAAGAGCTTCGGCAGCAAGTACGTCCAGTTCGAAGCCCCTTCGGACGGGGTCACGCTGGCGCTGTACGGGCGCCGCACCCTCGCCAAGGAGGTCGGCGTCCCCGTGGACGGCACCGGATCGCACCGCCTGGTGCTCGGCGGTGGCGAAGAGGCCTTCACCGACCCGGACGGGTTCGCCTGGGAAGCCGGCGACCGGTCTGCCGACCGGGGCGGGGGTGGGGGGTAGCCCCCCCGGGGGTGCGGTACTGGAAAAGCGGGGC
>NZ_JBHYVA010000114.1:6266-16664 GCF_042750055.1 Streptomyces sp. NPDC059456 | reverse complement strand
GCGTCACGTGGCGTACGACGTCGTGGTTGGACAGCACCCAGGTGGTCGGCGCGCCGACGGAGGCGGTGGCGGCCAGGGACTCGTCGATGACGGTCCGCATCGCAGCGGTGTCCCAGGGGCAGTTCAGGAAGCGGAAATTGAAGGCCTGGTGCAGCTCGTCGGGCCGGACGTACAGGGCGAGCCGCTCGGAGGTCGGCGCCCAGGCCTCCGCGACGCCGATGCGCGGGCCGGGGGCACCTCCCGGCCGAAGGCCGGGGGAGTAGGAGTCGAGCAGCCGCCGCCACGCGCGGTGGATCTCGTGGACGCCGTCCTGGTCGAAGAAGGGGAGCGGCTCGGTGCCGATCAGGGTGGCCTGGGCGCCGCGGCCGATGTCGGGCATGCCGGGGGCCTTGACCATGCCGTGGGCGACGTCGATGCGGAACCCGTCGACGCCGAGGTCGAGCCAGAACCGCAGGACGGACGCGAACTCCTCCGCGACCTCGGGATGCTCCCAGTTCAGGTCGGGCTGCTGGGGCGCGAACAGGTGCAGGTACCAGTCGCCGTCCGGGGTCCGGGTCCAGGCGGGGCCGCCGAAGACGGACTCCCAGTCGTTCGGCGGCAGCTCCCCGGCGGCGCCGCGCCCGGGGCGGAAGTGGTACCGGGCCCGGGCGGCGTGGCCGGCGGGGGCGGCGAGGGCCTCCCGGAACCAGGCGTGCAGCTCGGAGGTGTGGTTGGGCACCACGTCGACGATGACCCGCAGCCCGAGCCCGTGGGCCGCCCGGACGAGCTCGTCGGCGTCGGCGAGGTCCCCGAAGAGCGGGTCGACGGCCCGGTAGTCGGCGACGTCGTAGCCGCCGTCGGCCTGCGGGGAGACGTAGAAGGGGGTGAGCCAGACGGCGTCGACCCCGAGCCGTGCGAGATGGGGCAGCCGCGCGCGCACCCCGCGCAGGTCGCCGATGCCGTCCCCGTCGCTGTCCGCGAAGGAGCGTACGTACACCTGGTAGATGACGGCATCGCGCCACCAGCCGCCGCTTGCGGTCACCTTGCTGGAAGCGCTTGCAAGCCGGGATGCGGTCAGCTCATGGGTCATACCGGGGTCAACGCGGGTACATGCCCCCTGGTTGCGGGCCTGATGACCCGAAGGAAGTTCGAACAACCAGCAAGCGGCGGCAACCGTCAGGACACACGGATGTAACGATCGGCCCCGCTTGCAGAAAATTGCCGCAAGCTCTTTCGGTCAGCTTTCAGGCTTGTTACGTTCCCAGCAACTCGGGACCGCGAGGGCGCGGCCGGGATCATCGAAGGAGTTCATATGCGGCGTGGCATAGCGGCCACCGCGCTGGTCGCGACCCTGGCGCTCGCGGCGACGGCTTGCGGTGGGGACGACAAGGGCGCGGCCGGCGAGACCAAGGCAGGCGGCGAGCTTTCCGGCACGGTCACGTGGTGGGACACCTCGAACGACGCCGAGAAGGCCAGCTTCCAGAAGATCGCCGAGGCGTTCACCGCGAAGCACCCGAAGGTCACCGTCAAGTACGTCAACGTTCCGTACGGTGACGCGCAGAACAAGGTCAAGAACGCCTTCAGCAGCGGTTCCGAAGCCCCTGACGTGATCCGTGCCGACGTCGGCTGGGTCGCCGACTTCGCCTCGCTCGGCTACCTCGACGAGGTCCCGGCCGAGACGGTCAAGAAGGTCGACGCCGAGTTCCTGCCCCAGGCCGCGGCCAGCGGCAAGTACGAGGGCAAGACCTACGCGGTCCCCCAGGTCATCGACACCCTCGGCCTCTTCTACAACAAGAAGATGCTCGCCGACGCCGGCGTCCAGCCCCCCAAGACGCTGGAAGAGGTGAAGACCGCCGCCGCCGCGATCAAGGCCAAGACCGGCAAGGCCGGCCTCTACCTGCGCGGCGACGACTCGTACTGGTTCCTCCCGCTCATCTACGGCGAGGGCGGCGACCTCGTCGACGCGAAGAACAAGACGGTCACCGTCGACAACCCGGCCGGCGTCAAGGCGTTCAAGACCGCCCGCGACCTGGTCACCTCCGGTGCGGCGATCACCAACGCCACCGACGGCTGGACCAACATGCAGACCGCCTTCAAGTCGGGCGAAGCCGCGATGATGATCAACGGTCCGTGGGCCGTCGCCGACACCTACGCCGGCGACCAGTTCAAGGACAAGGCCAACCTCGGCGTCGCCCCCGTCCCGGCGGGCTCCGCCAAGGCCGGCGCCCCGCAGGGCGGCCACGACCTCGCGGTCTACGCCGGTTCCAAGAACCGCGCCGCCGCGCACGCCTTCGTCGAGTACATGACCTCGCAGGACGTGCAGGTGCAGGCCACCAAGGACCTCAGCCTGCTCCCGACCCGGACCGCCGCCTACGAGCAGCCGGACGTCAAGTCGAACGAGATGGTCCAGTTCTTCAAGCCGGCCGTGGACAAGGCCGTCGAGCGCGCCTGGATCCCGGAGAACGGCTCCCTCTTCGAGCCGCTGAAGGTCGAATACACCAAGGCGATCACCGGGGCGTCGAGCCCGGAGGACGCGGCCAAGTCGGCCGGCGTCGAGTTCCGCAAGATCCTCAAGGGCTGGAAGTAAACAAGACAATGGCTGCTGACACCAGCCAGTCGGTGGTGAAGGCCGCGGGCCGCGACGGAGAAGACACCGTCGCCGCCCGCGGCCGGAGCCGCAGGACTGACAGCAAGGCCCCCCGCGCGAGCAGGGGTGGACTGGGGCGCGCCCTCGCCACCCACTGGTACGCCTGGGCCATGGTCGCCCCGGTGGTGCTCGTCCTCGCCGTGATCATCGGCTGGCCGCTCTTCCGCGGCATCTACCTGTCGCTGACCGACGCCAACGAGCGCAATGTCGCCCGGACCATCGGCGCCAACCACATCGAGGCCACCTACAAGTTCGTCGGCCTCGACAACTACGCCGACGTCCTGGCCGACCCCGTGTTCCTGCAGCGGCTGGTGTGGACCATCGTCTGGACCGTCCTGTGCGTGTCGATCACGTTCACGCTCGGACTGGCCCTGGCCAACATGCTCAACCGGGACTTCCGGGGCCGCGCCGCCTACCGGATGGCGCTCATCCTGCCCTGGGCCGTCCCCGGCTTCGTCTCCGTCTTCGCCTGGCGGTTCCTGTTCAACCGCGACAGCGGCATCCTCAACAAGATCCTCGACGGCGGCGGCATCTCCGCCGTCCCGTGGCTCGACGACCCGACCTGGGCGAAGTTCTCGGTCGTCGCCGTCAACGTCTGGCTCGGCATCCCCTTCATGATGGTGGCCCTGCTCGGCGGACTGCAGTCCATCCCCGCGGAGCTCTACGAAGCCGCCGAGATGGACGGCGCCACGGCCTGGCAGCGGTTCCGGCACATCACCCTGCCCGGGCTGCGCACGGTGAGCATGACCGTGATCCTGCTCTCCACCATCTGGACCTTCAACATGTTCCCGGTGATCTTCCTGCTGACGCGGGGCGGACCGGGCGACTCCACCGAGATCCTGGTGACCCAGGCCTTCCGCGAGGCCTTCGTGTCCAGCCCCCGCGACTTCGCCGGCTCGGCCACCTGGGGCGTGCTCATCCTCGCCCTGCTCATGATCTTTGCGCTGGTCTACCGGCGCTCGCTGCGCAAGCAGGGAGAGGTGTGGTGACCATGACGACCTCGCGAACCCCGCGGAGCCCGCGCGCCAGGGGGCAGCGTTCGCCGCTCGCCTCCACCGGCCTGCACGTCACCCTGATCGTCGCGTCCGTGATCGCCGTCTTCCCGGTGCTGTGGGTCCTGCTGACCTCGCTCAAGCCCGCGAAGTACGCCATCTCCACCGACTTCGTGAAGGAACCGACGCTCGACAACTACCACTACCTGGTGGAGTCGACGTCCTTCTTCACCTGGTTCGGCAACTCCGTGCTCGTCGCCGGCATCACCACCGTCCTCGGTGTGTTCATCGCCGCCACCACGGGCTACGCCGTCAGCCGGTTCAAGTTCCCCGGCATGAAGCCGCTGATGTGGACCCTGCTCATCACGCAGATGTTCCCGATGGCCATCCTCATCGTCCCGCTGTACAACCTCATGGGACAGCTCGGCCTGCTCAACCAGCCGCTCGGCCTGATCATCACGTACCTCACCATCGCGGTGCCGTTCTGCGCCTGGATGATGAAGGGCTTCTTCGACACCATCCCGGTCGAGATCGACGAATCCGGCCGCGTCGACGGGCTCAACCCCTTCGGCACCTTCTGGCGCCTCATCCTCCCGCTGGCCAAGCCCGGCCTCGCCGTCACCGGCTTCTACTCCTTCATCACCGCCTGGGGCGAGGTCGCGTACGCCTCCGCCTTCATGGTCGGTGACGAGCACCTCACCCTCGCCGGGGGCCTGCAGACCTTCGTCACGCAGTACACCTCCAACTGGGGTGCGATGAGTGCCGCTTCCGTCCTCATCGCCATCCCCGCAGCCATCTTCTTCCTCTTCGCCCAGCGTCACCTCGTCGCCGGGATGACGGCGGGCGCGACCAAGGGCTGACCCCCTCGCGACCACGGGCCGACCACCCGGCGCCCGCCCCCACACACCCCCGGCCCGATCTCTCCAAGGACGACATGACCCAGCACCTCGCCGAAACGCTCCCCACCCAGGCCGGCAGCACCCTGCCCGGCTGGTGGAGAGAAGCGGTGATCTACCAGGTCTATCCGCGCAGCTTCGCCGACTCCAACGGGGACGGCATGGGGGACCTCGAAGGCATCCGCAGCCGACTGCCCTACCTCAAGGAGCTGGGCGTCGACGCCGTCTGGCTCAGCCCGTTCTACGCCTCCCCGCAGGCCGACGCCGGCTACGACGTCGCCGACTACCGGGCCATCGACCCCATGTTCGGCACCCTGCACGACGCCGACGCCGTCATCCGCGAAGCGCACGGGCTGGGCCTGCGGATCATCGTGGACCTCGTCCCCAACCACTGCTCCGACCAGCACGAATGGTTCAAGCAGGCACTGCGGGAGGGACCGGGCACGCCGCTGCGCGAGCGCTTCCACTTCCGCCCGGGCCGCGGCGCCGACGGCACCGAGCCCCCGAACGACTGGGAGTCGATCTTCGGCGGGCCGGCGTGGACGCGCGTCGCCGACGGCGAGTGGTACCTGCACCTCTTCGCCCCCGAGCAGCCCGACTTCAACTGGGAACACCCCGCCGTCCAGGACGAGTTCCGCTCCGTGCTGCGGTTCTGGCTCGACCTCGGCGTCGACGGGTTCCGCATCGACGTCGCCCACGGCCTCGTCAAGGCCCCCGGCCTGCCCGACCTCGGCCGCGACGAACAGCTCAAGCTGCTCGGCAACCAGGTGCTGCCCTTCTTCGACCAGGACGGCGTCCACGAGATCTACCGCTCCTGGCGGACCGTCCTCGACGAGTACGCCGGCGACCGCATCGGCGTCGCCGAGGCCTGGACCCCGAGCGCCGACCGCACCGCGCTCTACCTGCGCCACGACGAACTCCACCAGGCCTTCAACTTCCACTACCTCACCACCGGCTGGGACGCGGCCGCGCTGCGCGCGACCATCGACGAATCGCTCGACGCGATGCGGCCCGTGGGCGCGCCGACCACCTGGGTGCTGTCCAACCACGACGTCGTACGGCACGTGACGCGCTACGGCGGCGGGGCGCAGGGCCTGGCCCGGGCGCGGGCCGCCGCCCTGCTGATGCTGGCGCTGCCCGGGTCCGCGTACGTCTACCAGGGCGAGGAGCTCGGCCTGCCCGAGGTCGTCGACCTGCCCGACGAGGTCCGCCAGGACCCCGCCTTCGTCCGCAGCGCCGGGCAGGACGGGCTGCGCGACGGCTGCCGGATCCCGCTGCCGTGGTCCGGCGAGGAGCCCCCCTACGGTTTCGGCCCGGCCGGCGCCTGGCTCCCCCAGCCCCGCGACTGGGCCCCGCTCAGCGTCGCCGCCCAGACCGGCGACCCGCATTCCACCCTGGAGCTGTACCGGGCCGCCCTGGAGCTGCGCCGCGCGCTGCCCGGCCTCGGCTCCCCCGATGCCGGCCCGCTGACCTGGCTGTCCGCGCCCGACGGCGTCCTGCTGTTCACCCGGCCCGGCTTCGCCTGCACCCTCAACAGCCGCTCCGAGCCGCTCGAACTGCCCTCGCCGGGCCGCCCCGTACTGTCCAGCGCACCGGTCGAGACGGACGGCCGGACCGTGCTGCTGCCCGCGGATTCGTGCACGTGGTGGGCTTTGTGAGCCGGGGACCGGTACAGTCCAATCCCGTGACCGCACGGCTAGCCGACATCGCAGCCCAGGCGGGGGTCAGCGAAGCCACAGTCAGCCGCGTGCTCAACGGCAAGCCCGGTGTGGCCGCAGGCACCCGCGAATCCGTGCTGGCCGCCCTCGACGTCCTCGGTTACGAGCGTCCCGTCAAGCTGCGCCAGCGCAGCGCGGGCCTCGTCGGGCTGATAACCCCCGAGCTGGACAACCCGATCTTCCCGGCGCTCGCGCAGGTCATCGGCCAGGCGCTGACCCGGCAGGGGTACACCCCGGTGCTGGCCACGCAGACGCCCGGCGGGTCCACCGAGGACGAGCTGACCGAGATGCTGGTCGACCGCGGGGTCTCCGGGATCATCTTCGTCTCCGGGCTGCACGCCGACACCACCGCCGACATGGGCCGCTACGACCAACTCCGCGGGCAGGGCGTTCCGTACGTACTGATCAACGGGTTCTCCGACAAGGTCCAGGCCGCCTTCGTCTCCCCCGACGACCGGGCCGCGATGCAGCTGGCCGTGACCCACCTGACCGCGCTGGGGCACACCCGCATCGGGCTCGCCGTGGGCCCCAAGCGGTTCGTGCCCGTCCTGCGCAAGATCGAGGGCTTCCGGCTGGGGATGAAGGAGCGGCTCGGCCTGGACGAGGCCGAGGTCGAGGAGCTCATCCAGCATTCGCTGTACAGCCTGGAGGGCGGGCAGGCCGCGGCGGCCGCGCTCATCGCCCGCGGCTGCACCGCCGTCGTCTGCGCCAGCGACATGATGGCGCTCGGGGCGATCCGCGCGGCCCGGCAGCAGGGGCTGCGGGTGCCGCAGGACGTCTCGGTCGTCGGATTCGACGACTCCCCGCTCATAGCGTTCACCGATCCGCCGCTGACCACCATCCGGCAGCCCGTGCAGGCCATGGGGCAGGCGGCCGTCCGCACGCTGCTGGAGGAGATCGGCGGTACGCCGGCCCCGCACGGCGAATTCGTCTTCCTGCCGGAGCTGGTCGTGCGCGGATCCACCGCCTCGGGCCCGCGGCGGGGGGCGCCCGCCGACCGCGGGCCGGCACAGTAGGGGACCGTCTCGTCCCCAGGTGTGAGTGGCTGCGCCGCAGACCCTACCGAGGGATGATCGAAGGTGGGAGAGCATCTGGCAGACTCTGTCCCCATGGGTGAAGCGAGCGTGAAGACACTGGAAACCCGAACGGAAGTCTCGTCACCCCCCGTGACCGAGAGTGAGACCCGTCCGGGAGATCAGCGTGCTCTCCTGCCCCGGCTGCGCGCCCCGCGCCGGCCGCGGATCTGGTTCGAGATCCTGCTCATCGGGGTCAGCTACTGGACGTACTCGCTCATCCGCAACGCGGTGCCCGAGCAGAAGGCGGCCGCCCTCGCGAACGCCGACCGGCTGTGGGACCTCGAACGCACCCTCGGCATCGCCGTGGAGCAGTCGGTCAACCACGCCGTCGACTCGGTGACGTGGCTCATCGTCGGCATGAACTACTACTACGCCACGCTGCACTTCATCGTGACCATCGGCGTGCTGGTGTGGATCTACCGGTTCCATCCGGGGCGCTACGCGGCCACGCGCATGGTCCTCTTCGCCACCACGGGCGTGGCCCTGCTCGGCTACTACTTCTACCCGCTCGCGCCGCCGCGGCTGATGAACGGCGGGCACTTCGTCGACACCGTGCTCGTCCACCACACCTGGGGCTCCATGGCCTCCGGCAACCTCAAGCACATGTCGAACCAGTACGCGGCCATGCCCTCGATGCACATAGGGTGGTCGCTCTGGTGCGGGCTGACGATCTTCGCGGTCGCCTCGGCCCCCTGGGCCCGGATCCTGGGCCTGCTCTACCCGGTGGCGACCCTCGTGGTGATCGTGGCCACCGCCAACCACTTCTGGCTCGACGCCGCGGGCGGCATGCTCTGCCTGGCGTTCGGCTACACGGTCTCCCGCGCCTGGTACGGCTCGCTCCCCCACCGCCTGCCGCGGCACCCCGTGGCCACGGACCCCCACCCGGCGACGGCGGCCGTCCTGAACCGCTTCCGCGCCGCCCGCTGACACCCGCCCGCACCCACCCGCACCCACCCGCACCCGCCGCCGATGTCAGTGGGCGTTGTTAGCGTGCGCGTCGCAAGGTGAAACGATCAAGGAGGCGGCGTGCAGGACGTGAAGCGGCACGAGGTCAGCGAGCACCGGATGTCCCAGGCACTGGAGGACGTCACCGGACGGGCCTACGACCACTGGCACGGGCTGCGGTACGGGGGGCTGCTGTCCCTGAAGGGGCTCCACGAGACCCGCGACGACCTCCTCGACCACGTCGGCGCGCAGACGGAGACCGACCCCGGGCTGAGCGGGGCCGTCGTACGCCGTGCGCTGCGGACGGCCGCCGAATGCGCGCTCGGGGAACTCTCCCTCGGCTGCTTCCCGGACGGCGACTTCGAGGTGCCCTTCCCCCTCCTCCACGAGGAGCTCAGCAGCGAGGACATCTCCTTCGGCGACGCCGTCGACCAGGCACCCACCGCCCGGACCTGGCTGGACACCTTCGCGCTGTCCGTGGTCAGCGGGGCGGTGCGGGAACGCGACCGCGTCATCGGGCTGCTGCTGCGGGAGGACTACGCGCCGGCCCTCCGCGACGGCGTGCCCTACTCGCCGCTCGACTCGCACTCCGACCCGGCCGAGCTCGCCGAGATGGACGCGCTGTGCCTCTACCTCACCCGGGCGGCCGGGCACCTGCCGCGGGACTGGCCGGACGTCACCCTGTGCAAGCCGGACGCCGCCGAGCGCGCGGAGGCGGCCCGCCGGCTGGACGGGCTCGGCGTGCTCACGCCGGACCAGCGGCTGCTGCGCGTCCTGCTCGACGACGACCGGGCCGCCTTCGAACGCGCCCTGGCCGGGAACCTCGCCGGCATCCGTGAGGGCGCCCGCCCCGACGCGGCCCCGCGGACCCTGTTCCCGGCCGCCACGATCGCCTTGGCCGCGCTGGCCGTCCAGGTCCACGGCTGGCAGCTCGGCATCACCTCCGCGTACCTGCCGCAGAGCCTCCTGCACGCCTGACCGCTCGCGGCCGCCCGGGCCCGGCCCGGCCCTGGTCAGCTCGGACGGGCTGCCGTGCGCGGCCCCCGCCACCCCGCCAGGAGCCTGCGCCGGGCAGGGAGCACGGGCTCGGGTGCGGTGCCGCCCCGTCCGGGGCCCGCATCCGCCCCCATCCGCGCCAGGGCCTCGCCGAGGGTGCGGACGTACGCCTCGTCGGCCAGGATCCGCACGCCGTCGTACGGGTGGCCCAGGCGATGCGCCGACGCGTGGATCCGGCGCAGCAGCGGCGCCGCGGCGGCGGCCGGGGCGCCGATCCCGCCGAGCCGGCGGACGGCCTCCGGGGTCGGCAGGGCCGGCTGCCCCGTCCAGTGCGGATCGACCTCGGCCAGCAGCACCGGCACGGCGGGCTCCGGATCCCCGGTGATCCGCCAGTACGCGTACGCCGCGGCGACCCGGGTCCACGCGCCGGACGAAGCCATCAGACCGCGCACGGTGTCCGCGTGGGCCGCGGCCGCCGGCCCGAGATCGGCGAGGAAGGGCAAGCCGTGTCCGGCTGTCCCCGATCCCACGGCCGCACCGCACACGTCGAGGGCGAGCGCGGGGTCCCCGGTGACCTTCCAGTGCGCCCATGCGGCCCGCCGCGGGTGGTGGCTTCGGGCCCGCGGATCACGACCGGTGGCGTACGCGGCCAGCCGGTCCGCGGCCACGGCGGCCGCGGGTCCGATCCGGCCGAGGACGCGCAGGGCGTCGTCGGCGTACGGGGAATCTAGGTACCGGATCACGTCGGGGACGGCGGGCGCGGCGGCCGGCCCCCAGGCGGCGAGGAGTTCGAGGCTGACGACACTCGCGTGGTACCGCTCCGGCTCCTGCCGCAGGCCGGGCAGCACCACCGGAAGCATGTCGGCGACGGGCAGCGCGCCCAGGATGCGGGCGCGGGCGCGCCCACTGGGCAGCCGGCCGTCCTTCGCGAGGTCCCGCAGGGCGGGCAGCGCCCGGACATCGCCCATCCCCGCGAGGGCGAGGGCGAGTTCCTCGACGCGCCCGAACCGCTTGCCGAGGGCGTCGGCGATCCGGTCGGCGTGCGCCCGGACGGCGGGCCCGGCCTGGGCCCCCCCCCCCGCGGGGGGGCCCCACGCGGGGGGCGGGGGGCGGCCCGCCCCCGCCGGCGCCCCCCCCCCCCACCCGGCC
>NZ_JBHYVA010000114.1:0-6256 GCF_042750055.1 Streptomyces sp. NPDC059456 | reverse complement strand
CACCGCCGCGGCGGCGTCCCAACTGCCGGGCGCCTGGTCGCAGACGGCCGCGACGACGACCCTCCAGCACTCCGGGTCCGGCCGCCGGTAGCGGAACACGGCCTTGACGGCCGAACCCGGTGTCCTCACGAAGTCGCGTAACCGACGAACCCGGCCCATGCGGCGGGCCCGACGGCCAGCCGCCCATCGTCGGGCCGCTTGGAGTCCCGCACGAGGACGGTCCCGGGGGCCGTGGCGACCTCGACGCAGTTGGGTCCGTCGTTGGTGCTGTAGCTGCTCTTGGTCCAGGCGACCTCGACGCAGTCATTGCTGCTGCTCGGACTGTAGCTGCTCTTCACCCACTCCAGTGCGGAAAGATCGCCAGCCGAGGGTTTGATGCTCATGTCTCTCCCAGCACTTTCTCGATGAAGGCTCTCGACTGCCGTGGGTTGAGGGCCTGTGAACGGATGATCCCATACCGAAGTTCGAGGATCTGGATCTCTTTCGCACTCGTAACCAGACGACTCATCAGCTGTGCCTCTACGTACCCCACCGTAGAACCGTCCCTGAGCTTCAAGACATCGATCTGCCCGCCCATGCCTGCGTGATCCTCGCAATCCATCGGCATCACCTGGATCTCGACGTTGCGGAGTCGACCAACGACGAGCAGGTGCTCCAACTGCCTGCGCAGGGTGTCACGTCCACCGATCGTCCGCTCCAGCGTGGCCTGCTCCAGCACGAAGGTCAGCGCGGGTGACGGCTGCCGATGGAAAATCTCTTGCCGGGCCATCCGCGCAGCCACGTGGCGCTCTACTTCGTCCGTCGAGAAGGCAGGGCGTCGGATCTCGTACAGCGCCCGCGCGTACTCCTCGGTCTGTAGCAGTCCGTGGAGGTTGTGGTTCCCGTAGGCGCCGAGCTCAACCGCCTCGGACTCCAGCTTGGCCAGATCCCGGACCTTCTTGGGATAGCGGGCCTTTTCGACGTCCACCTTCATCGCGGCGATCTTCCCGCCCGCGCCGAGAACCTCGTCCGCCCTTTCCAGGAACTCCGGACGCGGAATGCGGGTGCCGCTCTCGATCTTGCGGGTCAGGTCCGCGCCGTAACCCATCTGTTCAGCGAAAGCGGATCGGTCCAGTCCGGCCGCTTCCCGCCACATTTTCAACTGGCGTCCCACCGCCGCGACCACCGCCCCGGATTCGTCCTCCGGGTCGAGTGCCCAGCTCGACTCATCGGCGCCCTCTGCGCTCACTGCCACCTCCGTCGGCCTGCAACTCCCGCCAGGCTACGCACGGGCTGCCACCCCGAATCACGTGAATCAGGAAGTCCGTTTCGCCGGATCGAGGTCTTCGCGACCCGGTGGGCCAATATCCGGGACCGCCCGGCGCCCAAAGACAAACAGCCGGGGGAAATGACCTCTCCCAACCTCCCCCTCCCCCTCTCACTCGGACGGGTGAATCACCCCAATCCGGCTGGCGCATATGCCAATTCGCCCGGCACTCTGTCCCTCGACAACCCCATAAACGCTTAGCGCGCCGTCGCGCGCTCCGTACCGTATTCCGAGGCCCGGTGTCATGCACGAGAAGGACCGGCAGCCCGAGCGCTACGTCAAGATCGGCAACCACCTCGCCCAGCACCGCGAGTTGAGCCTGACGGCGATCGGCCTGTCCACGTACATCCAGTCCCTGCCCACCGGCACCGATGTGTCGATCAAGGCCCTGGCGCAGCGGTTCACCGAGGGCAAGACCCGCATCGCTTCGGCCCTGCGGGAGCTGGAAGCCCACGGCTACCTCTCCCGCACCCGGGAGCGGCTCCCTTCGGGGCAGATCGTCACCCGTACGGTGTCGTACAACAACCCTCCCGCCAGGTAACCGAAGGCGGCGGAGCGCCCTGTCCGGCCCCCGCCGACGGCACCCCCACCGGCCCGGACGGAGGTTCCGGACCCGAGCCGAGTGGCGGGGCCCTGCAGGCGGGAGTGAACTGGAAGGGGAGGCACGTGGAAGGACGTCACTGAGGAGTGTCATGCGTCATTCACGACTGCTTGCGTTGACAGGACTCGCACTCTCGGCCTCACTCGCCCTCGCCCCGGGCGCCGTCGCGGCACAGCCCCCGTCCGGCCAGGTCTCCGTCGTGCCGACCACTACGCTCTGCCGGCTGGACGGCTCGGTCTGGGACTACGCCACCGGACGTGCGTCGACGGATCCGAAGGCCCGGGCATACTGCGAAGGGCTGCGGCAGGGCGAAGCCCGCGGCGCGGACGACGGCCGGCAGTGCCGCCCGAAGAACTACCCGCTGTCGGTGCCCAACGCCAACGACGTGTCGAGTGCCAAGCAGCGCGGCTTCAAGATCGGGTACGACCGGTCCTACCAGCGCGAATGGAACAACGCCAACTGCCAGAACCAGCCGCAGCCCGAGCCCTACTACCCGCCGGTGCACTAGCCCCCGGCACTACGCCCCGTAGAACAGGTCGTCCACGACCGCGCGGGCCCGGCGGGTGATGCGGCGGTAGTCGTCGAGGAGTTCGCCGGCCGTGCCCTCCGCGTAGCCGAGGTAGCGTCCGACGGCCGCCAGTTCGCGGGCCTCCGACGGGAAGGTGTCCCCGGCGCGGCCGCGGACCAGCATCACCGCGTTGCGGACCCGGGTGGCGAGCACCCAGGCCTCGTCCAGGATCTGCGCCTCCTCGGTCGGGATCAGCCCGGCCGCGCGGGCGGCGGCCAGGGCCTCGCGGGTACGGGTGGTGCGCAGGCCCGGCTCCGCCCAGGCGTGCTGCATCTGGATCAGCTGGACGGTCCACTCCACGTCGCTGAGGCCGCCGCGGCCGAGCTTGGTGTGCAGGGTGGGGTCGGCGCCGCGCGGGAGGCGCTCGGACTCCATGCGGGCCTTGAGCCGGCGGATCTCCCGTACGGCGTCCTCGCCGAGACCCTCCACCGGGTAGCGCAGCGGGTCGATCAGCTCGACGAACCGGGCGCCGAGGTCGGCGTCGCCCGCGACCGGTTCGGCGCGCAGCAGGGCCTGGCTCTCCCAGGTCAGGGACCAGCGCCGGTAGTACGCGGCGTACGAGGACAGGGTGCGCACCAGCGGCCCGGAGCGGCCCTCGGGGCGCAGGTCGGCGTCGATGAGCAGCGGCGGGTCGGCGGTGGGCAGCTGGAGCAGCCGGCGCATCTCGGCGATGACGGTCTGGGCGGCCTTCGCGGCTTCCTGCTCGTCGACGCCGTCGCGGGGTTCGTGGACGAACAGGACGTCGGCGTCGGAGCCGTAGCCGAGCTCGTGGCCGCCGAAGCGGCCGACGCCGATGATCGCGAAGCGGGTGGGCAGGGTCTCGCCCCAGTGGTTGCTGACGGCGGCGCGCAGGGCTCCGGCGACGGTGGCGGCGGTGAGGTCGGAGACGGCGCTGCCGACCCGGTCGACGAGGGCTCCGGGGTCCTCCTCGGCCGGGCTGTCCTCCGTACCGTACGAGCGGATGATGTCGGCGGCGGCGGTGCGGAACAGCTCGCGGCGGCGGACCCCGCGGGCCGCGGCGACGCCGGCCTCGGCGCTGTCGGCACGGCCGACGGCGGCGAGCACCTCCTGCTCCAGGGCCTCGTGCGTACGGGGGAGCAGTCCTTCGGGGTCGCCGAGCAGGGCGACGGCCTCGGGGGCGCGCATCAGCAGGTCGGGGGCGAGCCGGCCGGCGGACAGGACGCGGGCCAGGTTCTCGGCGGCGGCACCCTCGTCGCGCAGCAGCCGCAGGTACCAGGGGGTCTTGCCGAGGGCGTCGGAGACCTTGCGGAAGTTCAGCAGGCCGGCGTCCGGGTCGGCGGAGTCGGCGAACCAGCCGAGCATGACCGGGAGCAGGGTGCGCTGGATGGCGGCCTTGCGGGTGACGCCGGAGGCCAGGGCTTCGAGGTGGCGCAGTGCCGAGGCCGGGTCGGCGTAGCCGAGGGCTTCGAGGCGCTGGCCGGCGGCGCGCGGGGAGAGCCGGGTCTCGCCGGGGGCGAGCTGGGCGACGGCGTCGAGCAGCGGCCGGTAGAAGAGCTTCTCGTGCAGGCGCCGGACCACGGAGGCGTGGCGGCGCCAGGCCTTGTTGAGTTCGGCGACGGGTTCGGTGCGCAGGCCCAGCGAGCGGCCGAGGCGGCGCAGGTCGGCCTCGTCCTCGGGGACGAGGTGGGTGCGGCGCAGCCGGTAGAGCTGGATGCGGTGCTCCATGGCGCGCAAGAACCGGTACGCGTCGTTCAGCTGGGCGGCGTCGGTGCGGCCGACGTAGCCGCCGGCGGCGAGGGCGTGCAGGGCGTCGAGCGTGGTGCCGGAGTGCAGGCCGGCGTCGCTGCGGCCGTGGACGAGCTGGAGCAGCTGGACGGCGAACTCGACGTCGCGCAGGCCGCCGGGGCCGAGTTTGAGTTCGCGGTCGACCTGGGAGGCGGGGATGTTGTCGACGACGCGGCGGCGCATCTTCTGGACGTCGGCGACGAAGTTCTCGCGTTCGGCGGCCTGCCAGACCATGGGCGTTATGGCGTCGATGTACTGGGCTCCGAGGTCCGGGTCGCCGGCGACGGCGCGGGCCTTGAGCAGGGCCTGGAACTCCCAGGTCTTGGCCCAGCGCTGGTAGTAGGCCAGGTGGGAGGCGAGGGTGCGGACGAGGGGGCCGTTGCGGCCTTCGGGGCGCAGGTTCGCGTCGACGGGCCAGATGGTGCCCTCGATGGTGGTCTCGGAGCAGATCCGCATGAGGTGGGAGGCGAGGCGGGTGGCGGCCCGGACGGCCTGGCCCTCGTCCCCTCCGTTGGGGGCGTCCCCGACGAAGATGACGTCGACGTCGGAGACGTAGTTCAGCTCGTTGCCCCCGCACTTGCCCATGGCGATGACGGCGAGCCGGCAGGCGGCGGCGTCCTCGGGGGCGGCGGCGCTCGCGATCCGCAGGGCGGCGCGCAGGGTGGCGGTGGCGAGGTCGGCGAGCTCGGCGGCGGTCTGGGCGACGTCGATGGTGCCGCAGACGTCGCGGGCGGCGATGGAGAGCAGGCACCGGCGGTAGGCGACGCGCAGGGCGATGGGGTCGTGCGCGCCGGCCAGCCCGCGCTCGAACTCGGGCAGCCCGGGGTGCAGGTCGACGGCCTCGTACGTGACCAGGGCGTGCCAGTCGCGGGGGTGGCGGGCGAGGTGGTCGGCGAGCGCCTCGGACGCGCCGAGCACACCGAGGAGGCGGTCGCGCAGGGGTTTGGCGCTGACGAGGGTGTCGAGGAGCACGGGCCGCTCGTCGTCGGACTGCGCCTCGGCGAGCCGGACGAGCCCGAGGAGGGCGAGGTCGGGATCGGCGGTGGCCCCGAGGGCGTCGAGGAGCACCGGATCGGTGCGTACGGAGGCCAGCGCATCGGAATCGAGCAGCCCGGCCGCGGCCGAGGGGTCGGTGAACCCGCTGCGCAGCAGCCGGATGAAGGTGCTGCTCCTGCGTCCCGGGACTGTCATCCCGCCGCCTCCCGCGTACGTCGCCGCCGGCCACCGGCCGGGCGTCCTGGGGGGAGCCTAGCCGGAGCAGGCGTTCGACTCACCGGCGTGTCCCGGCACATATCCGACGCGGATTGTCGGATTATCGGGATACTTATTCCGAACAGCCTCCCGAACACGTGCCCTTGCTTCGGGCCGCGACCCGCCCGAGGACCCCCATGCCCGACGGACACCCCGCCCCGGGCCCCTGGCACGCCCCGGGCACCCCGGACCCGACCCGCCCGCACCCGGCCGGGCCGTGGCCACAGCCCGGCGCGGGCACGCCGCCCCCGCCCCGCCCGGGCCCTTCCGGCCCACCGTGGGACCCGTCCCACCCGACACACCCGGCCCACCCGGCACCGGCCGACCCGGCAGCGGGCCCGGCTTCCGCGCCGTACGCGCAGGCCTGGGATCCGGCGACCGGCCCGGCCGCGGGCCCGGCGCAGCCGTGGACTGACGGGATATCGGGTCACACGCCGCACCCCGGGGTGGGTGCGGTGCGTCCGGAACCGGCGCACCCGGGCCACGCCACCCCGCCGTGGGATCCGGCCCCCCACGGACAGGCGGGCCCGGGCCGGGCCCCGGGAGCACCGCGGCCCGGCCGGCCCGACGGGATGTCCGCAGCGGCCGCGGTTCCGGGCCGCGGCGGCCCGCCCCCGCACGCCACGCCCCCCGGCGCCCCCGCGGGCCACGTCCCCGGCCCCCGCCGGGCCGGTGACGCCGAACCGCCGGCCCCCGAATCCCGCCGCGCCGCGCGTCGTACGCGGGCCGACGTCGGCCGCGGGGGCGCGCGCCGGGGCCGGGCCCGGGGGCCGGTCGGGCAGGG
>NZ_JBHYVA010000113.1:0-16747 GCF_042750055.1 Streptomyces sp. NPDC059456 | reverse complement strand
GGGGTGCGGGCCCGCGCCGCCGGACCGGGGTGCGGAGGCGGGGTGCGGACCGGCCGCGGACGGTGGGTGGGTCGCCCGCGGCGGTGCCTGGGCCGCCTGCGGCCGTGCCTGGGCCGTCCGTGGCAATCCGGGGCCGCGTCCGTGTGCGCCTGCCGTCCGCCCGCCCCGGTGCGCCGGACAATCCCCGTCGTCACGACGTACGGGCGATCCGCGCGGCACCGAGGGGTACCCACGATGCACACAGCAGGACTTCCGGCGCGCCGAGCCGTGCTGGCCGGCGGCCTCGCGGCGGCCGCCGTCGCGCTCGCGGGATGCTCGTCCGCGCGCACCCCGAGGGCGACGACCGCGGCCCCGCCGCCCCGGCCGGCCACGCCCCGGGCCGCGTTCGCACGCCTGATGGAGGGCAACGAGCGCTGGGTCAGCGGGAACCTGGACCACCCCGACCGGGATCCCGAACGGCGCGAGCTGGTCGCCGAGGCACAGGACCCGTTCGGGGTGGTCCTGTCGTGCATCGACTCCCGGGTGGCGCCCGAGCTGATCTTCGACACCGGGCTCGGCGACCTCTACGTCCTGCGCACGGGCGGGCAGGCGGTCGGCCCGGTGGTGACCGGCTCCGTCGAGTACGGGCCCATGACGGGCGGCACCCCGCTGATCGTCGTACTGGGCCACCAGCGCTGCGGCGCCGTCGAGGCCGCGTACAAGTCGCTGAAGGCCGGCAAGCCGCTGCCCGGCAACCTGCAGGCGCTCGCGACGGCCATGGTGCCGGCGTACGAGCTGACGGCGAAGAACCCCGGCGCCGACCCCGTCGACACCATGACCCACCACCAGATCAAGGTGACCGCGGACGGCCTGCGGGCCAACGGCGACCTGGGGCCCCTCGTGCAGAAGGGCGCCCTGGGCGTCGTCGGCGCCTACTACTCGCTGGACACCGGCAAGGTGGAGGTCCTGACCGGCGCGCCCGCCTGAGCGGGGCTCACTCCCCCGCGATCGCCCCGATCTCCGCCAGCAGTTCGGGCTCCAGGGGGCGGTCGGCGACGGCCGCGTTGGCCCGTACCTGCTCGGCGGAGGTCGCGCCGGCGATCACGGAGGAACAGCCCGGCTGGGCGGAGAGCCAGCCGATGGCGAGTTCGAGGAGGCTGCGGCCGTACTCGTCGGCGACGGCGGCGAGCGCCTCGACGGTGTCGAGCCGCTCGTCGGTGACGTAGCCGGCGCGGTTCTCCAGCCGGGAGCCGGCCGGGACGGGGGCGCCCCGGCGGATCTTGCCGGTCAGCAGGCCGTTGGCGAGCGGGAAGTACGGGAGCACGCCGAGGCCGTAGTGCACGGCGGCCGGGACCAGTTCCCGCTCCGCGTCCCGCCGGAGCAGCGACCACTCGTTCTGCGCGGACACGAACGGGACCGCGCCGGTCTCGCGGGCGACGTGCGCGGCTTCGGCCAGCTGCCAGCCGCTGAGGTTGGAGTGGCCGATGTAGCGGATCTTGCCCTCGTTGACGAGCTCGGTGAGCGCGGCGAGGGTCTCGGCGACCGGGGTCGCCGGGTCGGGGCTGTGCAGCTGGTAGAGGTCGATGTGGTCGGTGCCGAGGCGGCGCAGGGACTCCTCGACGGCCCGCCGGACGTACGCGCGGCCGCCGCGGGATCCGGCCGCGGGACCGTACTCCATGTCCATGCCCGCGTAGCCGAACTTGGTGGCGAGGACGACCTGGTCGCGGCGGCCCTTGAGGGCCTGCCCGAGGTGGCGTTCGGAGCCGCCGCGGCCACCGTAGATGTCGGCGGTGTCGAGGAGGGTGATCCCCGCGTCGAGTGCGGCGTCGACGACGGCACGGGTGCCGTGGGCGTCGAGGCGGCCGCCGAAGTTGTTGCAGCCGAGGCCGACGGCGGAGACCTGGAGCCCTGAACTGCCCAGCGGGATGTAGCGCATGCGTTTCGTTCCTCCGCACTCGTCCGGCACGTGATCGGCCAAGTGATCAGTGTAGGAGGCCCGGTCCGGCCGGGCCCCGCCGCTCCTCACAGGACGCGTTGCGCTCCGGCGGCCGGAGCCGCGGCCGTCACGCGCGGCGCCGTGAACCCCGCCGCGTCGAAGGCCTTGGCGATCGCCGCGGTGACGGCCTCCTCGGCGTCCGTGTCGATCAGGGCCAGGGCCGAGCCGCCGAAGCCGCCCCCGGTCATCCGGGCCCCGTGGGCGCCGGCCGCGTTGGCGGTGGCGACCGCCAGGTCGAGCTCCGGGCAGGACACCTCGTAGTCGTCGCGCAGCGAGGCGTGGCCCTCCGTCAGCAGGGGGCCCGTCTCGCGCAGCCGTCCGGCCCGCAGCAGTTCCTCCACCCGTACGACCCGTTCGTTCTCGGTGACGACGTGCCGGACCCGCCGGACCCGTACCGGGTCGTCCAGGCGGGCCAGGGCCGCGTCCAGCTCCGCGTACGGGAGGTCGCGCAGGGCGGTCAGCCCGAGCTCGGCGGCCGCGCCGTGGCAGGAGGCGAGGCGCTCGGCGTAGGCCCCGTCGGCCAGGTCGTGCTTGACGCGGGTGTCGACGACCAGGAGGCGCAGGCCCGCCGCCGCGCAGTCGAACGGGATGTGCCGCTGTTCGAGGGTGCGGGTGTCGAGGTGCAGGGCGTGGCCCTCGGTGGCGCAGGCCGAGGCCGTCTGGTCCATCACCCCGCACGGCACGCCGACGTACGCGTTCTCGGCGCGCCGGGCGAGCGCGGCCAGTTCGGGGCGGGTGAGCGCGATCCCGTACAGCTCGGTGAGCGCCAGGGCGGTGGCCACCTCCAGGGCGGCGGAGGAGGACAGTCCGGCGCCGGCGGGCACGTCGGACCGTACGTGCAGATCGGCGCCCCCGACCGGAAGGCCCGCCTCCAGCAGGGCCCACAGCACTCCGGCCGGGTACGCCGCCCAGCCTGCGGCGCCCGCGGGCGGGCGCGCGGGATCCAGCTCGGCGGGGTGGACGGTCACCACGCCGGAGGGGATGTCGGCGGAGTGCAGCCGGACCGTGCCGTCGGCGCGCCGGGCGGCGGCCACCTCCGTGCGCTGCGGCAGCGCGAAGGGCAGGGCGAAGCCGTCGTTGTAGTCGGTGTGTTCGCCGATCAGGTTGACCCGGCCCGGCGCCGCCCAGACCCCTTCGGGCGGGGACCCGTACAGTCTTCGGAACCCGTCGGCGGTCCGGTGCGCCGGCCCGCCGCCCTCCGTGCGCGCCGCTTCGTCCACCGGCTCGGTGCCCGTCATCGGCTCGCCACCTCCCGCAGCCGCGCGGCCGCGTCCTCGGGCCGGACGTCGTTCATGTAGGCCTCCATCCCGGATTCGGTGCCCGCAAGGTACTTGAGCTTGTCAGCGGTGCGGCGGACCGTGAAGAGCTCCAGGTGGAGCCCGAAGTCGTCGCGGCCGTCCCCGGAGACCGGCGCCTGGTGCCAGGCGGAGATGTACGGGGTGGGCCCGGGCACCCCGAACAGCCGGTCGAAGCGCCGCAGCAGCTCCAGGTAGAGGCGCGGGAACTCGGCGCGGGCCGCGTCGTCCAGCGTGGTCAGGTCGGCGGTGCGGCGGTGCGGGTGGAGGTGGACCTCGTACGGCCAGCGCGCGGCGTAGGGGACGAAGGCGGTCCAGTGCTCGCCTTCGAGGACGACCCGGGTGCCCTCGGCGCGCTCGGCGGCGAGCACCTCCTCGAAGAGGTTGCCGCCGGTGCGGGCCCGGTGGGCGGCGACGGTGGCGAGCATGCGGGTGGTGCGCGGGGTGATGAAGGGGAAGGCGTAGATCTGGCCGTGCGGGTGCGCGAGGGTCACGCCGATCTCGGCGCCCCGGTTCTCGAAGCAGTAGACCTGCCGGACGCCGGACCGGGCGGAGAGTTCGGCGGTGCGGTCCGTCCACGCGGCCAGGACGAGCGCGGCGCGTTCCTCGTCGAGTTCGGCGAAGGAGGTCCGGTGGTCGGGGGTGAAGCAGATGACCTCGCAGCGGCCGGTGTCGCCGGCGAGGGAGGGGAACCGGTTCTCGAAGACGACCACGTCGTAGTCGGGGGCCGGGACCTCGCTCGCCCGGTCCGGGGTGGAGGGGCACAGCGGGCAGGCGTCGGCGGGCGGGTGGTGGGTGCGCCCCTGGCGGTGGGAGGCGATGACGACGGCGTCGCCGAGCAGGGGGTCGCGGCGCACCTCGGAGGAGGTGGCGCAGGCGCCGAGGGGGCGGGTGTCGGGGACGGCGCGGGCCGCGCCGTCGTCGGCGTCGTAGTACAGGATCTCGCGGCCGTCGGCCAGCCGGGTGCTCGTTCGCTTCACGGGAAGAGCTTCTCTCACGCGGAGGGGCGCCGGGGAGCGCGGGGGTTCACTGGAGGGTGACGACGGTGGGGCGGCCGAGGTCGGGGCGGTCGCGCAGCGGCAGGTCGGCGCCGGGGAGCTCCAGTTCGAGCAGGACGATCTCGTTCCGGCCGGTCCGCCACAGGGGCGCCGGGGCGTAGAGGGTGCGCTGCGGGCCGCGCGGGGTGTCGTAGTGGCCGAGGAGGAAGCCGTTCAGCCAGCAGAGTCCGGTGCCCCAGCCGGAGACGTCGACGAACCCGTCGGCGGGGGCGTCCGGGAGGGCGTGGGTGAAGCGGTGGAAGACCGGGCGGGCGGCGCAGGGGGCGGGCGGGGCGTCGTGGGCCGGGGCGGGCGGGGTGTCGCCGGTGGGCGGGGCGTCCCGGGTGGCCGGGGCGGGCGGGGCGTCCCCGGTGGGCGGGGCGGCCGACGTGGCCGGGGCGTCGCAGGTCCAGGCGAGGGCGGTCAGGTCGGTGAGCGGGAGCAGCCGGATCTCCCACTCGAACAGGTGCTGGTGACCGTGCCGGACGCCGCGCCAGATGCCCTTGCGGTCGTCGAGGAGCGGGCCGTAGTTGACCCGTCCCTGGGCCCGGACGAGGACGTCGAGGACGGCACCGGCCTCGCCGACGGCCAGGTCCGGCCCCTCGTCGGGCCGGTTGCGGTCGATGACGCCGAGGGGCTCGCCGTCGGCGAAGAGGTACGCGCGGTCGCCGAGGCCGTCGATCCGGACGGGCATGGCGGGGCGGGGCCCGGTGACGGCGGTGCGGTAGTGGATCATGCCGTGGGCCTGGCCGAGCTTCTCCATGGACTCGGGCGCGGGACGCGCCACGGGCTCGCCGCCGAGCGGGCCGAGGTGGTCCAGGAGCGGGGCGGTGCCGGCCGGCACGGCGAGGGCCGGGGTGATGCGGGGCGGCGGCTGCGGCAGCGGGCCGTCGGGCAGCTGCACGTACCTGCCGATGACCTCGCGGAACGCGTGGAACTTCGGGGTGAGTTCGCCGGCCTCGCCGATGGGGGCGTCGTAGTCGTAACTGGTGACGGTGGGCTGGTAGCCGGGGTCGCCGGGACGGGACCCGGTGTGGTTGGCGCCGGCCCAGAAGCCGAAGCTGGTGCCGCCGTGGGCCATGTAGAGGTTGACGGAGGCACCGGTGGCGAGGAGTTCGTCGAGGGAGGCGGCCGCGTCCTCGACGGCGCGGACGTGATGGTCCTCGCCCCAGTGGTCGAACCAGCCGATCCAGAACTCCATGGCGGCGAGCGGTCCGGTCCGCTGGTGGCGGCGCAGGTGGGCGAGGCGTTCGGCGGGGCGGGCGCCGAAGGTGGCGGTGGCGAGGCGGCCGGGGAGCGTGCCGCCCTGGAGCATGGCGTCCTCGGGCCCGTCGGCGGTGAACAGCAGGCAGTCCACCCCGCGTTCGACCAGGGCCCGTTCCACGTGGGTGCGGTAGCGGGTGTCATTGCCGTACGAGCCGTACTCGTTCTCGATCTGGACGGCGACGACCGGACCGCCACGGCTCGCGAGCAGCGGCAGCAGTTCGGGGACGACGAGGTCGAACCAGCCGTCCACCTCGGCCTCGAAGCGGGGGTCGGAGCAGCGCAGGCGGAGGCCGTCGACGGCGAGGAGCCGGGCGGGCAGGCCGCCGAAGTCCCATTCGGCGCAGATGTACGGGCCGGGGCGGACGACGGCGTCGAGGCCGAGGTCCTGCGCGGTGCGCAGGAAGCGGCCGAGGTCGCGCCAGCCGGTGAAGTCGCCCTTCCCCGGGGCGCTCTCGTGGAAGTTCCAGGGGACGTACGTGTCGACCGTGTTGGCACCGAGGGCGCGCAGCCTCCGCAGCCGGTCCTCCCACAGGTCCGGATGGACCCGGAAGTAGTGCAGCGCCCCCGAGACGATGCGGTGGGGGCGCCCCGCGCGCCGGAATCCGTCCTGGTCGTACGTGAGCATGCGCTGACTCCCCGGAGAGGTCGTGCTGCCGTGAGGTGCCGGACGCCGCCGAATATAGGAACGCTCCGTCCACGCCGTCAATGACCGGTTGATCGGAAACGATCGAATCGATCGGTTCGGTTCTCTATGATGGCGGGGCGCCCCGGAACGGACCGGAGCGCGATCACGGATGACCACGGATCCCGTCGGGGGAGATCTTGAGACCACATGTGGACCGGCGTCAGGCGCAGGTGCTCGCGCTCGTGCGGGCGCGGGGCAGTGTGCGCGTGGCGGACCTGGCGCAGGAGCTGGGTGTTTCACCGGTCACCCTGCGGCGTGACATCGAGGCGATGGCGGCCCGCGGCGAGATCCACCGGATGCACGGGGCGATCAGCCGCGTGGAGACCGGTCGGCCGGGGGCCTCGGCGGGCGGTCCGGTCGGCGGCGCCGCGGGCGGCGCGGCGTCTTCGGCGACCGAGACGGCGCCGGCGCCCTCGGGGACGGGGGGCCGGGCCGCGACCGTCGCGGATGCCCGGGGGCTGGTGATCGGGATGGTGGTGCCGACCACGGAGTACTACTACGCCGACGTCGTGCGCGGGGCCCGCGAGGCGGTCGAGGCGCGGGGTGCGCGACTGACCGTGGGCCTGACCCGCTACCTGCCGGGCGAGGACCGGACGCAGGCGGACCGGCTGCTGTCCACGGGGGCGGACGGGCTGCTGCTCACCCCGAACTGGGACACCGGCTCCCCCGGCGCGGGCGAGGGCGCGTGGACCGCGGAGCTGCCGGTTGCGACGGTGCTGGTGGAGCGGTGGGCGCCGCCCGGGCATCCGGCGGCGGCACTGGACCGGGTGGCTTCCGACCATGCGCACGGCGCGGCGGCGGCGGTGCAGCACCTGGTGGAGCGGGGCCACCGGCGGATCGCGCTGGCCAGCCGCGCGACGCCGACGACGGCGCGGCTGCGGGCCGGGTACGAGGCCGCGGTGTCCGCGCTCGGCCTGGAGCCGGCGCCGCCGTGGCCGCCGGCCGGACCGGTTCCGCTCTCCGACGCGGACCTGTTCGCGCGGGCGCTGGACTACCTGTGCGAGGCGGTGACGGCGGGCGGGGTGACCGCCGCCCTGATCCACAGCGACACCGACGCGATCATGCTGATCCCCCGGCTCCAGGCGCGCGGGGTACGGGTGCCGGAGGACCTCGCCGTGATCACGTACGACGACGAGGTGGCGGGCCTGGCCGATGTACCGCTGTCGGCGGTGGCGCCCGCCAAGCACGAGGTGGGGGCGCGGGCGGCGGGGCTGCTGCTCGACCGGCTGACGGCGGCGGGCGAGGGCCGGGACGAGGGGGCGCGCTGGCATCTGGAACTGCTGCCCCGCCTGACGATCCGTTCGTGACGAGCACTTCCACCCCCTCCGAACTGATTGTTTCGATCGAGTTGCGCATTCGCTCTTGACGGTGTGCGCGTTCGTGCAAAAGATGGGCCGCGCTCTCCCGTCCGCCGCCGTTCGCGGCCGTTCACAGGAGCACTCCATGTCGCGCAGCTTCGCTTCCTCCCGCATGCCCCGCCCCGCCCTGACCGCCTCGGCGGCCTCCCCGGCCCTGTTCGCCCCGCGGGCGGTGGGGAGGCGGAGCCGGGCGGAGCCGGGGCGGCCGGCGGCTCGCCGCAGCAGCCGAGCACGCTCACGTACCGGTCCTCGTCCGCGGGCGTGCAGCAGACGGCGGACGCCTTCGACCACACGCCCGGCCCCAGCCCGGTCCTGGACGTCCTCTTCACCTGCGTCGGCGCCGTCCAGCTCTTCGGCGCACCGCAGTTGCTCCAAGACCATGTACGTCTTCAGCGCCGCGTTCAAAGGCCACGACCACGGACCGGCGGCGGCGAGCACGCTGCTGCTCGCCCTCGTCGCCGGGGTCACCTCGTACGTCGTCATCGGCGTCGTCCTCGCCGGGATCCTCGTCCCGGCCGCCGTGCTCCAGCTGCCGCAGTACCTGATGGCCTCGGCGGCCGGCGGCGTCAACACCTACGGGGGTTACCTGGTGCCCGCCCTGGTCAACCCGTTCGGCGTCCACCTGGCCAGGGTCTTCGCGGAGGGGTACGTCCCGGACGAGGCGCCGGCTGCGGCCCGCATAGACGGCGCGGGTGAACTGCCGCTGTTCGCGCACGTGTCGTTCCCGATGCTGTCGCCTGGGTTTGTGACCATCTTCCTGTTCACCTTCACGGCCGTCTGGAACGACTTCCACGGCGCCCTGACCATGCTGAACGACGAGCGGCCCTACCCCGCCAGTCTGGGCCTGTCCATGTGGAGCCGCAGCCTCTGCCAGCAGCCCGAGTCCCATCCCCTGGTGATCACCGGTTCACTCGTCGCCGTCGTCCCGCTCGTGCCGGCCTTCCTCGGCCTCCAGCGGTTCTGGCGTTCGGGTCTCACCGCAGGAGCCGTCAAGTGACCCCCCACCGTCTCCTCCCCCGGCGCCGCCCCGCCACCGTGCTCGCCATGAGCCCCGGCACGCGGGCCGCCGTCCTCGGCGGCCGGATGCTGCCCGAGCTCGTCCGGGTCGCCGATGTGGACCCCGACCTGCTGCTGACCGGCTTCGGGCCTGACGAGCCCGAGGTGCCCGAGCTCGGCCGCCGTCTCGCGCAGGCGGAGGTGCTGTTCACCGGCTGGGGCTGCCCGCCGCTGGATGCCGAGGCGCTGGACCGGATGCCGCGGCTGCGTGCCGTGGTGCATGCCGCCGGAAGCGTCAAACACCATGTCACGGAGGCCTGCTGGGAGCGCGGGCTGCTGGTCTCCAGCGCCGCGGCCGCCAATGCGGTGCCGGTCGCCGAGTACACGCTCGCCGCGATCCTGTTCGCGAACAAGCGCGTCCTGGAATCCGCCCACGCCTACCGGGCGGCGCGCGCCCCGATCGACCTGCTGCGCCGCTACCCGGCCGTCGGCAACTACCACCGCACCGTCGGCATCGTCGGCGCCTCGCTGGTCGGCCGGCGCGTCCTGGAGCTGCTGCGCCCCTTCGACCTGCGGGTACTGGTGCACGATCCGTACGCCGACCCGGGCGAGCTCGCCGCACTGGGCGCCGAGGCCTGCGCGCTCGACGAACTGCTGCGCCGCAGCGACGTGGTGAGCCTGCACGCCCCCGCGCTCCCGGGGACCCGCCATCTGCTGGACGCGGCCCGGCTGGCGCTGATGCCGGACGGTGCCACTCTGGTCAACACCGCCCGGGGCTCGCTCGTGGACACCGTGGCGCTGACCGAGGAGCTGGTGGCGGGGCGGCTGCACGCCGTGCTCGACCACACCGAGCCCGAGGTGCTGCCCGCCGGTTCGCCGCTGTACGTCCTTCCGAACGTGCTGCTCACCCCGCATGTGGCCGGTTCGCTGGGCGGGGAGCTGGACCGGCTGGCGGCGACGGCGGTCGAGGAGCTGGAGCGGTACGCCCTGGGGCTGGGCTTCCGCCACGCCGTCGACCGCGGCCGGCTCTCCTACTCGGCCTGAGCCGCCGGGGCCGCGACCGCCGCCGCCCCGGCCGCCAGGTGTGCCAGGTGCTCCCGGCCCCGCGCGAGCTGCCCGGACAGTTCGGCGGCGCCGGGATACCAGCGCTTCTCGTACTCCCAGCACAGCCAGCCGTCGTGCGGTACGGCGGCCACGGCCTCGGCGAGCGGCAGCACGCCGGCGCCCAGCCCGAGCGGCGTCAGGTCCTGCGCCGAGGCTACGTCCTTCACCTGTACGTACCCCAGATGGCGGTGCAGCGCCTGCCACGATGCGGCCGGGTCCTCGCCGCCGAGCCAGGTGTGCAGTACGTCCCAGAGGGCGCCCGCGCCGCGCTGCGCGACGCGGTCCAGCACCCGCGCGGCGGCGGCTGCGGTCCGGTGCGAGTCGTGCGTCTCCAGCAGGATCCGCACGCCGTGCCGTTCGGCGAAGGGTGCCGCGGCGGCCAGCCTGCGTACGGCGTGGGTGTCGGCGACCGCCGGCGGCTGACCGGCTCCGCCGGGGAACACCCGGACGTACGGGGCTTCGAGGTCGGCGGCGAGCCGGACCAGGGCGTGCAGTTCGGCGAGGACGGGCTCGTCCGCGCCGGGCGCCGCCACCCGGGCATAGCCCGCGACCCCGAGGACGGCCAGCCCGGCGGCGGTGAGTGTGCGCAGGCCGGCCGTGCGGTCCGCCGCAGAACTGCCGGGGTGGAGCGGCTCTTCGGGGTGGGCTCGCAGTTCGAGGCCGTCGTAGCCGTGGGCAGCGGCGAGGGCGGCACTCCGGTGCATCGGCGCGCCGGGCAGACCGAGTGTGGAGAAGGCGTATCTCACGGAGGGCTCCCCCCGGGCGGAGGGGGCGCGGTGGAGCCGCGCACCATGAGTTCGGTGGGCAGGGTGGTGATCCCGCCCGGGGGCAGCGACTTGCGGCCGGTGACCAGCTGGGCCGCGAGTATGCCGGCCTCGCGCAGCGGTATGCGCACGGTGGTGAGCGCGGGAGCGGTGTCCACGCAGAACGGGAGGTCGTCGAAGCCCGCGACGGACACGTCCCCGGGGATGCGCAGGCCGGCCTCGCGCAGGGCGGCGGCGACTCCGGTGGCGACGGTGTCGTTGGCGGCGGCAACGGCGGTGAAGGGTGCCCCGCGGCGCAGCAGTTCGCGGGTGGCGTCATAGCCGGCGGAGCGCTCGAACCCGGCGTGGACGGTGAGCGGCTCGCAGGCTCCGGGGAGGGCGGGGTCGTGCCGGTGCAGGGCCTCGCGGTGTCCGGCGAGCCGCTCCCGGGTGGTGCTGAGCCCCGGCGGGCCTGCGACGTAGGCGATGCGCCGGTGGCCGAGTGACAGCAGGTGCTCGGCGAGGCGGAACGCACCGCCGCGGTCGTCGAAGGTGACGGTGGCCACGGGCAGTGCGGCGGGTACGGGCAGTGGTGGCCGTCCGCACAGGACGACGGGAGCCCCGGCGCCCGCCATGCGGGTGATGCGGGCGGTGAGCGCGGCCGTGTGCCCGGGCTCCTCGACGGCGCCGCCGGTCAGGACCACCCCGCCGGCGCGCTGGCCCTCCAGCAGGGTGAGGTAGGCGAGTTCGGCGGCGGGTGCGCCTTCGGTGTTGCAGACGACGGCGAGGCGCCGGGGTTCGCCCTGGCCGGTCGGCGCGAGGGCGCTCTGCAGGGATCCGGCGAGGATACCGAAGAAGCTGTCCGCGACGTCGTGGACGAGGACGCCGACCAGGTCGGAGGTGGCGGCCGCGAGGGCGCGGGCGGGGCCGTTGGCCACGTACCCGAGCTCTTCGACGGCCTGTTCCACGCGGGTCCGGGTGCCGCCGGCCACCGGATATCCGCCGTTCAGTACGCGCGAGACCGTGGCGGGCGATACGCCCGCGTGCGCCGCGACCTCGGCGAGAGTCACCGCCATGTTGCACCCCTCCTGCTCGTCCCGGCTCATCGTCTCATCCGGTGTGTCCCTCTCATACTCACCGATTTAGAAAGCGCTTTCCATCACTCGAACGAGTGTTGCGCTGGTGAGCTTCACGACCCTAGCCTGATGAGAGTGAAAGCGCTTTCTACGGATCTCCCTCGCGCTTTCCACCGAAGGCTTGCACGCACGAGCACGAAGGAGGGGACACCGTGGAGCGCAGGACGATCAAGATCGCAATGAACGGCGTGACCGGGCGGATGGGATACCGCCAGCACCTGGTCCGCTCACTGCTCGCCCTGCGCGAGCAGGGCGGGCTGGACCTGGGCGACGGCAGGGTGCTGTGGCCCGAACCGGTGCTGGTCGGACGGCGGGAGCCGGCCCTGCGGGCCATTGCAGAACAGCACGGCCTGGAGCACGTCGGCACGGACCTGTCGGCCGTGCTGGCCGACCCCGAGGTGGAGATCTACTTCGACGCCCAGGTCACCGGCGCCCGCGAGGCGGCGGTCCGGCAGGCGGTGACGGCGGGCAAACACGTGTACTGCGAGAAGCCGACGGCCCTGACCTTCGCATCCTCGCTGGAGCTGGCCCGCCTGGCCGCGGAGGCCGGGGTCAAGCACGGCGTGGTCCAGGACAAACTGTTCCTGCCGGGCCTGCTGAAGCTGAAACGACTGATCGACGGCGGCTTCTTCGGCGAGGTCCTCTCCGTGCGCGGAGAGTTCGGGTACTGGGTGTTCGAGGGGGACTGGCAGCCGGCCCAGCGGCCGTCCTGGAACTACCGGGTGCAGGACGGCGGGGGCATCGTCGCCGACATGTTCCCGCACTGGGAGTACCTGCTGCACGGGCTCTTCGGCCGGGTGCGCACGGTGCAGGCCCTGGCCCGTACGCACATCGGCCGCCGCTGGGACGAGGAGGGCAAACCGTACGAGGCGACGGCGGACGATTCCGCGTACGGGGTCTTCGAGCTGGAGGGCGGTGCCGTCGCGCAGATCAACTCCTCCTGGGCGGTGCGGGTCCACCGCGACGAGCTGGTGGAGTTCCAGGTCGACGGGACGCAGGGGTCGGCGGTGGCCGGGCTGCGCGGCTGCCGGATCCAGCACCGCGGGGCGACGCCCATGCCGGTGTGGAATCCGGATCTGCCGCAGACGGAGGCCTTCCGCGCCCAGTGGCAGGAGGTCCCGGACAACGGTCCGTTCGACAACGGGTTCAAGGCCCAGTGGGAGCTCTTCCTGCGCCATGTCGTGCTCGACGAGCCCTGGCCGTGGGACCTGCTGGCCGGGGCGCGCGGGGTGCAGCTCGCCGAGCTGGGGCTGCGGTCCTCCGCGGAAGGCAGGCGTCTGCCGGTGCCGGAGGTGGTCCTGTGAGCATCCGGCTCCCCGCGGCGGACGGCGGATTCCGCCTGCACCTCCCCTGTACCGATCCGCTCGCACCGCTGGTCCGGGCTCCGGCGCGCAGCCGCAGGCTCTTCGCCGCGGCGCATGTGGTCGCCGATCCGCTCGCCGCCGCGGCGCAGGCCGGTCCTGCGGTGGACTGGGAGACGACGCTGGCGTTCCGGCACCGGCTGTGGGCGCAGGGCCTCGGAGTCGCGGAGGCCATGGACACGGCGCAGCGCGGGATGGGTCTGGACTGGCCGGCCGCGGCGGAGCTGATCCGCCGGTCGGCCGCGGAGGCCCGGGCGGTGGGCGGCCGGATCCTGTGCGGCGCGGGCACCGACCAGCTGGCCCCGGGCGTGGTGCACTCGGCGGCCGCGATCACCGCGGCGTACGAGGAACAGCTCGCGCACGTCGAGGCGTGCGGGGCGGGAGCCGTGCTCATGGCTTCGCGCGCCCTGACGGCCGCGGCACGCGGGCCGGACGACTACCGGGAGGTGTACGGAAGGCTGCTGGGGCAGAGCTCCCGACCCGTCGTGCTCCACTGGCTGGGACCGGAGTTCGACCCGGAGCTGGCCGGCTACTGGGGCCACCGCGACCTCGACGCGGCGACCGAGGCGTTCCTGAAGATCATCGCGGACCGCCCCGAGAAGGTGGACGGGATCAAGCTCTCGCTGCTGGACGCGGTGCGGGAGCGGGACATCCGGCGCAGGCTCCCGCCGGGGGTGCGCTGTTACACGGGGGATGACCACCACTATCCGGAGCTGATCGCCGGGGACGGGACCGGCGGCCCGGCGAGCGACGCGCTGCTGGGGATCTTCGACCCGATCGCCCCGCTGGCCGCTCGGGCGGCGCTCGCCCTCGACCGGGACGACCCGGCCGGGTTCCGTGCGCTGCTGGATCCGACGGTGGCGCTGTCCCGGCACCTGTTCGCCCCGCCGACGCCCTTCTACAAGACGGGGGTGGTGCTGCTGGCCTGGCTGGCGGGGTACCAGGACCATTTCACGATGCTGGGCGGGTTCCAGTCGGCCCGGCCACTGCCCCATCTGGCCACTGCGTACGAACAGGCCGACCGGCTGGGGCTGTTCCCCGATCCGGAGCTGGCCGAGGCGCGGATGCGGCAGTTGCTGGCGGTGTACGGGGTGGCGTCGTGAGCGGGGGGCCGGCTCCGGCCCGGTTCAGCCTCAACCAGGAGACGCTCCGGCAGTGGTCGATGCCCGAGCTGGTCGCCGGGTGTGTGGCGGCCGGGGTGGCCGCGGTCGGGCTGTGGCGGGATCCGGTGCGGGAGTTCGGGCTGCGCGAGACGGCGAAGCTGGTTGCCGGGGCGGGGCTGCGGGTCAGCTCGCTGTGCCGTGGCGGGTTCTTCACCGCAGCCGATCCGGTGGGGCGTGCGGGGGCTCTCGAGGACAACCGCAGGGCCGTGGAGGAGGCTGCCGAGCTGGGCGCCGACACGCTGGTCCTGGTCTCGGGGGGCCTGCCCGACGGGGACCGGGACCTGGTGGGGGCACGCCGGCGGATCGTCGACGTCCTGGACGGTCTCGCCCCGTGGGCGGCCGCGCACGGGGTACGGCTGGGGATCGAGCCGCTCCATCCGATGTTCGCCTCGGACCGCTGCGTGGTCTCCACCCTCGGCCAGGCCCTGGACATCGCCGAGCGGTTCCCGGCGCAGCAGGTGGGGGTGGTGGCCGACGCCTACCACCTGTGGTGGGACGAGCGGCTGCCGGCCGATCTGCACCGCGCGGGGGCCGACGGGCGGATCGTGTCGGTGCAGGTGGCCGACTGGGTGACCCCGCTGCCCGCGGGCGCGCTGACGGGCCGGGGCCAGTTGGGCGACGGCTGCATCGACCTGCGGGCGTTCCGGGAGCTGGCCGACGCGGCGGGCTACCGGGGCCCGGTGGAAGTGGAGATCTTCCATCCGGGCCTGTGGGCACGGGACGGCGCCGAGGTGCTGCGGGAGGTAATCGACCGCTACCGCGCACACGTGGCGTGAGGCGGTCCGGGCGGGGCGATCCGCGTGGGGCACGGGACGGGCCGGCGGGGGCCGGCACGGAATCGGACAAGGAGCATGCGATGACGGACGTGTGGAGTCGGCGCGCCTTCCTCTCCGCCGCGGGCGGGGGTGCGTTCCTGCCGGGAGGAACCGCCCCGACGGCGGTGGCCGCACCGGCCGGGGAGGTCCACGACGCGATGAGGGCGGTGTGGCGCGCTCTCCTGCTGGGCGGTGAGATCCCTGCCGAGCAGGAGCCGTTCCGGTCCAGACTGGCCGATCTCGGCGCCCTGGCCGGAGGATGGCGCTCCGCCATGGCCCCGGCGCCCGGTGCGCTGTGGCCCGACCTCGGGTACGACAGCGACCCCGAGATGATGATGCAGAGCTACTACCGGCTGCGGACGATGGCCGAGGCCTACGTCCGGCCCGGGACGGGGCTCACCGGGGACGGCGCGCTGCGTTCGGCGCTGCTGACCGGGCTGGACCATCTGCACGCGGACGTCTACCACGCCGGGCGGGAGCGGTACGGCAACTGGTACTGCTGGCAGATCGGTGCCCCGCAGGCCCTGCTGGACCTGTGCGTGCTGCTGTACGAGGAGCTGCCGGCCGCCGGGCTCGCCGGTTTCTGCGCGGCCGTCGACCACTTCGTGCCGGACTCGGCGGTCGGCTCGTACACCGGGACCAGCACGGGGGCGAACCGGGTGGACCTGTGCCGGGTGCTGGCGCTGCGCGGGGTGGTGGGCGCGGACCCGGCCAGGCTCGCCCTGGCCCGGGATGCGCTCGCGCCGGTGTTCCCGTACGTCACCGCGGGCGACGGGCTCTACCGGGACGGGTCGTTCGTCCAGCACACCCGGGTGCCGTACACCGGGACGTACGGGGCGGTGCTGCTCGGCGGGCTGGGCATGCTGTTCGCCCTGCTGAAGGGCACTCCCTGGCAGGTCACGGATCCGGGGACGCAGATCGCGTTCGATGCGGTGGAACGGGCGTGGGCTCCTTTCCTGTTCAACGGGCTGATCATGGACTGCGTGTCGGGGCGGGCGGTCAGCCGGGGTCTGATGCTCGCCGACCCGCACCAGGTCCAGCAGGACGACCATGCACGGGGACACGCGGTGCTCGCCTCGGTGCTGCTGCTCGCGGAGGGTGCCAGCAGCACCGAACGGGCTCGCTGGCGGGGGCTGGTGAAGGGCTGGGCGGCCCGGGACCGCTACAGCCGCCCCCTCGCGGACACGACGCTCCCGCTGTCCTCGCTCGCACGGCTGGCGGAGGTGGAGTCCGACGCGTCGGTGACGGCACTGCCCGAACCGGTCGGGCACCGGCTGTTCGCCTCCATGGACCGGGCCACGCACCGGCGGCCCGGCTGGGCGGCGTCGCTGTCCATGGCGTCGAAACGCATCGCGCACTACGAGACCGGCAACGGGGAGAACCTGCGGGGCTGGCACACCGGGAGCGGGATGCTCTGCTGGTGGGGGGCCGGCTACGGCAACGGCCAGTACTCGGACGCCTTCTGGCCGACGGTGGACCCGTACCGGCTGCCGGGGACCACCGTGTCGCGGAAGGTCCTCGCCGACGGGGCGGGCGGTGACTGGGGGGCGTCCCGGCCCGACGCGGCCTGGGTGGGCGGCAGCACCGACGGGGAGTTCGCCTCGCTGGGCCAGCACCTGCGGGGCCTGGGCAGCACGCTCACGGCGCGCAGGTCGTGGTTCTTCCTCGCCGACACCGTCGTCTGCCTGGGAGCGGGGATCCGCTGCTCGGACGGGACCCGGACGCCTTCTGGCCGACGGTGGACCCGTACCGGCTGCCGGGGACCACCGTGTCGCGGAAGGTCCTCGCCGACGGGGCGGGCGGTGACTGGGGG
>NZ_JBHYVA010000112.1:0-16762 GCF_042750055.1 Streptomyces sp. NPDC059456 | reverse complement strand
CTCTCACTGGGTCTGGTGGGGTCGTTTTTTGTTTCACCCCCACGGCCCCAGGCCCGGCCCTAGGGGGCGGGGGTCCTGCGCTTCGCTCCGGACTTGGTTCGGGGTTCCGCTTCGCTTCACCCCGAACGGCCTGCTTCGCAGGCCTGGGTGACCCCGTTTCACGGGGTCCGGGCCTACGGTCCGTTGGGGTGGGTCCGCTCCGCTCCCCCACCCCGGGCCCTTCCGGCTCCGCCTCCAGGACCAGCCCGCAGCAAGGCGGGGCGGGCCTTTCACTCTTCCGTCTCGATGAGGGCGCCCTGCTCACCAATCCAGATCAGGGCGCCACGCTCGTCGAACCAACCAGTGACCTCGGGCCGGACAGTAGGGAGCGCCCAGCGTTCCAGTGTGCCGTCACAGAGCTCGGCCAAAAACTGGACCATGCCGCCCTCGTAATGCCACCACGGCCCATTATGCGAACAGACAGTAACCAGCCAATGCTCGGGGCCCTCCGGCACGGAAGACCACAAGAACTGGTCGCCTTCCTGCGACTCTCCCCAGGACAACAGGCTCCCCGCGACCACCTCCGGCGGGCACAAGCCGCCGAAGCCGTCAGAAGCCCACCCCTCACGCTCCTCACGCGTCCCCCGAGCCCAGCCAGTCACCTCCCCGGGATAAGGGAGACCCGGCCCCATGAAGTCATCCAGCACGAACGACGGGTACCACTCACAAAGACGCTTGAAATCAGCCGGCAGAGCAGAACCAAGCACCCCCTCAGCCGCCACCCAATCGAACACGGCCGGCTCCCGCCGGCGCACACCCGCCAGCCCCGGCACAGCACACTCCAAAACCGCAATCGCCTCATCCGCATCCACAATCCTGCGAACCGGCCTCTGAACACCTATCAACTCATCCACAACACGCACCCTGCCAGACCACTCCGACAACCCTCCCACGCCACAGAAACCGAGTGGCCACCGATGGCGGGGGGCCTCCGAACAGAACGTCGCGCCCCGAGCCCCCGGCCCAGCGCACGCGAACTTCCCCAGCACACGGCCGACCGGGGCCCGGCCGTGCCACGCTCCCCGGACTGCGCCAGCACCGAACAGGTGAGTGCATCAAATTGATGCTGCATGTACTGTTGGTGAAAATAGGCCGCATGTCTTCAATGTTTGGAGAGCGGGGCGCCGGATGCCTGTCTACGAGTACCTTCCCCACGAATTAGCTCGCCTCGGAGTCCTGAGAAAAGCGACGGTCCTCGATCCGAACCAGGTCACGGAGCTCGTACGTCTCGCGTGGGAACGCGAGACCCACACAAGCACGGGGCCACAAGAACCGACGAACCTGAGCGAGCTGCTCATAGCACAACCAGTGGCGACGCATCGCCCACGTCATGGCCGAGCTGCAGATGCCCGTCCACGAGCCCGCTGAGGACCCACGCGCGGTCCGCTATGAGGAACAGCGGCTACAGCGCCTTGAAGAGGACCGAGCGTACCTCCGGACAGCCCGATGGTCAGGCGCCCATCGAGCTGCGCAGGCATCGGGTCTACCGCATCACCGGCCGGCCTCTCGGCGAGCACGCGCCAGGCGGTGCCGACTTCGTCGTCCATCTGATGGCCGGCTCGCTCAGCGGGGCATCCCACCGAGCCTGGAACACCTACGGGCGACCCGAGAGCACCTACCGGACGAGCCACACCACCTCCGTCGAACAGGTCCTACCCGAACCAGGAGAACTGCTTTGATCCCGCTCCGAGAACACCAGGTGGATCAGAAATTGAGTTTCCGAAAGTGGGTGGGATTTTCTGCAACGTCGTCCGTGCCCCCGCAAGGCGCCCGGGCCACGATCGTGTCCGCGACCGGGTCGGGGAAAACGATCACGGCCGCCGCGTGCGCGCTGGACAGCTTCCCCGGCGGGCGGATCCTCGTCACCGTCCCGACCCTGGACCTGCTCGCGCAGACCGCCCAAGCGTGGCGCAAGGTCGGCCACCGCGCCCCGATGATCGCTGTCTGCTCGCTGGAGAACGACCCGGTCCTAAACGAGCTGAGGGTGCGCACCACCACCAACCCGATCCAGCTCGCGCTGTGGGCCGCCTCCGGGCCGGTCGTCGTGTTCGCCACGTACGCCTCCCTGGTGGACCGCGAGGACATCGACGCGACAGAGGGGAAGGTCCGCGGGCCGCTGGAGGCCGCCCTGGCGGGCGGGGAGCGGCTGTACGGGCAGCAGATGGCGGGCTTCGACCTCGCCATCGTCGACGAGGCCCACGGCACCGCCGGCGACCTCGGGCGGCCCTGGGCCGCGATCCACGACAACGCCCGGATCCCGGCCGACTTCCGGCTCTACCTCACCGCCACCCCACGCATCCTCGCCGCCGCCCGCCCGCAGAAGGGCACCGGCGGCCAGGAGGCGGAGATCGCAAGCATGGCCGACGACCCGGACGGAACCTACGGCGCCTGGCTCGCCGAACTCGGGCTGAGCGAGGCGATCGAGCGGGGCATCCTCGCCGGGTTCGAGATCGACGTCCTGGAGATCCGCGACCCCTCCCCCGTACTCGGGGAGTCCGAGGAGGCACAGCGGGGCCGGCGGCTGGCGCTGCTGCAGGCCGCCCTCCTGGAGCACGCTGCGGCGTACAACCTGCGCACGGTCATGACCTTCCACCAGAAGGTGGAGGAGGCGGCCGCGTTCGCGGAGAAGCTGCCCGAGACGGCGGCCGAGCTGTACGCCACCGACGCCTCAGACGCCGACCTGGCAGCCGCGGCCAAGCTGCCGAGGTCATCGATCGACGCCGAGTTCTACGAGCTGGAGAACAGACGCCACGTCCCGCCCGACCGTGTCTGGTCCGCATGGCTGTGCGGCGACCACCTCGTCACCGAGCGCCGCGAGGTCCTGCGGCAGTTCGCCAACGGCATCAACGCCACCAACCGGCGCGTACACCGGGCGTTCCTCGCATCCGTACGCGTCCTCGGCGAAGGCGTCGACATCACCGGCGAACGCGGCGTCGAAGCCATCTGCTTCGCCGACACCCGCGGCTCCCAAGTCGAAATCGTCCAGAACATCGGCCGCGCCCTCCGCCTCAACAAAGACGGCTCCACCAAGATCGCCCGCATCATCGTGCCCGTCTTCCTGGACCCCGGCGAGGACCCGAAGGACATGGTCGCCTCCGCCAGCTACAAGCCGCTTGTAGCGGTCCTCCAGGGCCTCCGCAGTCACGATGAACGCCTGGTCGAACAGCTCGCCTCCCGCGCCCTCACCCACGGCCAGCACAAGGTCCACCTGCGCCGCGACGAGGACGGGCAGATCGTCGGCGCCGGCGGGGAGGGCGAGGACCAGGAGGACGGCACCGACGCCGCCGCAGAGTCGGCTCTGCTCCACTTCTCCAGCCCGCGCGACGCCGCCACCATCGCCGCGTTCCTGCGCACCCGCGTCTACCGACCCGAATCCCTGGTCTGGCTCGAGGGCTACCAAGCCCTGATCCGCTGGCGGGCCGAGAACGAGATCACCGGCCTCCACGCCGTCCCCTACGACGTGGAGGTCGAGGTCGGCGTCACCAAGAACTTCCCCCTCGGCCGGTGGGTGCACCAGCAGCGCAAAGCCCAGCGGACCGGGGAGCTCGAGGACCGGCGCAAGACCCTGCTCGACACCCCGGACGCCGGCATGGTCTGGGAGCCCGGCGAAGAAGCCTGGGAAGCCAAACTCGCCACGCTCCGCTCCTACCGGCGGACCACCGGACACCTTGCGCCCCCACAGAACGCCATGTGGGGCGAGAACGACGCGATAGTGCCCATCGGACAGCACATGGCCAACCTCCGCCGCAAGGGCACGAAGAACGGCCTGGGCAAGGACCCGGACAGGGCGGCGGAGCGCGCGGCGCAGCTGACCGCGATCGACCCAGACTGGAACTGCCCGTGGCCGCTGGACTGGCAGCGCCACAACCGGATCCTGGCGGACCTGGTCGACGCCGACGGCGTCCTGCCCCACATCGCGCCGGGCGTCGTCTTCGACGGCGACGACGTCGGCCGGTGGCTCCAACAACAGAAACAGCCGGCCACCTGGACGCGGCTCCTCCCCGAGCAGCAGGAACGGCTGACCGCGCTCGGCCTACAGCCCGATCAGGCGCCCCCTCCAGCCCCTGCAACCAGCCGCGGGACAAAGGGACCGAGCAAGGCACAACAGGCATTCCAACGCGGCCTGGCGGCCCTCACACAGTGGGTAGAGCGGGAAGGCACCCACCGGCCGGTCCCGCGCAGCCACAGAGAAGAGATCACGGTCGACGGCGAAGCCGAGCCGGTGACCGTGAAGCTCGGCGTATGGATCACCAACAACAAAACCCGCCGCCGCAAACTCACCCAGGAACAGCTGGACGCACTACGGGAGCTCGGAATCGACTGGGCACAGTAGCGAGTCGCACCCTGCCGGAAATCCGCGGGAAAGGGCACCTCAGGCCCAGCCGAGAACGCCCCCCGCGCGCCTCCGGCGGGACCTTCGCGCTGCTCCGCTCCCAGCAGCGGCCCCCAGAGCGACGGCTGCGGCAAAGCCGTGGACGCGACCACCTGGGACCTCATCGTATAGGGCCTGACCTGCGTATTTACCCTCAAAAACCTAGGATGGGCACGCAACGGCGACGGCGTGGAAGCAGCTTCGGCTGCTTCGGCGACATCCGCTCATACACATGCTCAGGACGGCCCAGGGAGGGTGTTTCATGACCGAGTCCGGCAACCCCGGTGAGCCCGCGAACGTGAATGAGTACAGCGCCAGTCACATCCAGGTACTCGAGGGCCGCGAGGCGATACGCAGGCGCCCCGGCATGTACATCGGCTCGACCAGCGAGCGCGGCCTGCATCAACTGGTCTACGAGGTCGTCACGTACGCCGTCGACGAGCACCTTGCCGGCCACGCCGACACCATCGACGTCACGATCACCGCAGAGGGCGGCATTCGTGTCTCGGACAACGGGCGGGGCCTGCCCGTCGAGATGCAGGAACCCACCGGCAAGTCGGGGGTCGAACGCGAACTGACAGAGCTGTCCTTCGGCTCCAAGCCCCACACCGGCTACGCGATCTCCGGTGGCCTCAACGGACTGGGCCTTTGCGTGGTCAACGCGCTGTCGAGCCGCCTGACGGTCGAGGTCCGCCGGGACGGCCACCGGTGGACCCAGGCATACGAGAAGGGCACCCCGGTCACCCCGCTGACGAGGAAGGAAGAGACGGATCAGCACGGCACCGCGATCGCGTTCTGGCCCGACGCCGACATCTTCGAGACCACCCGCCACTCGTTCGCCACGCTGTCCGAACGCCTCCAGGAACTGGCCTTCCTCAACGAGGGCCTGGCCATCTCACTCACTGACGAGCGACCGGAGCGACCGGTCCGCTACCACCACACAGACGGCCTGCGGGCCTACGTCGCCCACCTCAACCCCTACCCCCCGAGGCTCGTTCATTCGCCCGCCATCGCCTTCGAGTCCGAGAATCAGGATGCGACGATCTCAGTGCAGGTCGCTATGCAGTGGAACACCTGGCCCACGGGAAACCTCCACTCCTTCGCGAACCACACCCGCACCCATGAGGGCGGCACACACGAACACGGCCTCCAAACCGCACTCACTGAGATCGTCAACGACCACGCGCGCCGACAGCACCTGCTCTCCCCGGACGACGAAGACATCACAGCCGAAGCCGTCCGGCAAGGACTGACCGCGGTCGTCTCCGTAAAACTCGCCCACCCCACCTTCGAAGGCGCCACCAGAACCAGACTCAGCAATCCCGAAGCAGACGCCTACGTCCAGGCAGTCATCCGCACACACCTCACCGACTGGCTCGACCACCACCCGAACGAAGCCGCAGCCATCACCCGCCACATCCTCAACACCCACACCTGACGAGGGAAGGCACAACGAATGAGCTTCAGCCGGTGTGAACGTGCGGGCTGGTGACAGCCAATCTCCCACCACTCGATCACTCCGGGGCAGCAGTCCGGTCACCCCATGACAGCCAAGATCCGAAGCCCTGCAGGGCACAGGCAGGAACAACAGCCTCGACCCAGCTGACACTCACCCAATGCCACCAACACACCCCTTCACATTTCCGCGCGCACCAGCTCCCCGAGTGCCCTCCGGAGCCACCAGGACATGTCCGGCTCCGCGGGGCACCGGCGCCGGTGATCAAGCATGAGCAAACCGTCGCGCCCACCGCCACCAGGGGCTTGACGAACATCCGCCACCGCCCGAGGAACCCCGCCCCCGAAGCGCCCAGGCCGGAGCCACGGTGTGCAGGGCGCAACCTGCGGCAGATCTCGACTGTGCACAACGATGCCGGTCATTGTCAGGGGCACGCTATAGCTTTGATCTTGGTGGGTTCCACGCCGGGCGCTGACAGGCGTGGAGAGGACGAGCGACCCACATGGGCAAGGAAAGAGGGCAAATGGTCAAGTTCAAGGTGACGGCGGTTGCCGCTGCGATGCTGGCGTTCGGAGGTGTCGTCACGACAACGACCGCCGCTCAGGCCTCGACGGTGCAGGGGTACGTCAACGGGTTCGGCGCGGTCGGTGACGACTGGTCCGACGAAGGCGTGGTCTCCATGTCGCAGCACGCCAACAGTGGCGCGACCGGACTGTGGCAGTCGGTGCTGTACGCGGACGGGCTGCTGTCGGCGACCGACATCGACTGCAAGTTCGGCCCGAAGACGGACGCCGCCACCCGCACGTGGCAGGCCCACAACCTCGGCGCATCCCAAGCGGACGGCGCAGTCGGCAACAAGACGTTCGGCGCCGCGAGCAGCCGACTCCACTACGGCGGCGTCAACGTCAGCACCGACAGCGTGTCCTACACCGGCACCGCCCACCAGGTCATCTACGCGCGCGACCTCAAGACGGGCCAGTACTTCGGCATCACTCCCTACGTCACCGTCAGCTCCTCTTACAGCAACGGCAGCTGCTGACCGGAGCCGGACCGACAGGCGTCAGCCTCGGTCTGCGCCGGACAAGGCGCTGGTGATCAGGCGAGTAGCGTAGCCGTGGCCGCCGGTCAGCGAGTTGGTCCGGGTGGTGATGTGCTGTCACCACCCGGACCGTGCGAAGCGAAGCGGAAAACCTCCGCGAAGGGAGGTCAGGATGCCCCGCGACGTGTTCCGGTGCCGGGGCTCTGAAGGGCGTTAGAGGCCGTAGCTGCTCAGGAACATGCCCTTTGTCGGTACGTAACCCCAGCAGTCATACGCGTTTGCCGGCTGATCGCGTGCAATTGCCCGGAAGATGATGTCGCCCGTTTCGCGGCCCACGATGCCATCAGCCTTCAAGCCCGCGCGACGTTGCAGCTCCCTGACGGCATTGTCAGTCCGGGGCCCCCAAATGCCATCCGTGACCACGACATCACTTGCGGTGCCGAGACCGACCGCGCGTACGCCGGTCTGAACGCAGTACACCGCTTTGCCCTGCATGCCAGAGCGAACGTAAGGGGCGTTGTGCTCAGCGTGGGCGCTGGTGCCGGCCATGAGTACCGTTGCCCCCGCCAGGCCCAAAGCCCCCATTGCACGTGCCATGCGTGTTGTGACCATGGAACGAATCCTCATGAAGTTCCCCCTTGTTCTACAGACTCCACTCCCCCGGAAGGGTGCCGGAGCGAATTGGTGATCATGTTATACGTTGTTATTCAGCCGGGCTCAGGGTGCATGGGGGCACGGCCTCACGACCCGACCAGGGAGCCGTCCCCTCGGCGTCCGACTGCTTACTCAGCCCGAGCCCGTTGCTGCAGCTGTCCCTGACTGCGCGTCCCGTACGAGCTCGTGGAGCTCGGCAGCGGAGTCGGCAGCGAGCCGGTAAATGCCCCGGAGGCTCACCGACCGGATCAGTCGCCCCGAACGGCAGTCGGTCTGCGCCCGAACGGCCCGCTGAGCGAGCCCGTCCCGTACAGCCTCTTCGCCGGTGCAGGCTCCCAACCTCCGAGGTTCGCACGTGCCGGCGCATCGGGGAGGGCCGGCGTCTCAGCGGAGTCGTGCTCAGTCGGCGAGAAGGGCAGAGAGCTGGGGCGAGTACGTCGAGTGCAGTACGAGCGAGGCACCGCCCACCACGGCGGCGTCCGTGCCGAGGGGAGACGCCTTGACCTCGACGACCCGGATGCTGCGAGACAGCGGTCGGGTGGCGAGGGTGACGGCGAGGACCAGGAGGACAGCGCCGACGCGGCAGCCGAATCGGCGCTGCACCCGCGTCTACCGGCCGGAGTCGCTGGTGTGGCTGGAGGGCTACCAAGCCCCGCGGCGGTAGCGGGCGGAGAAAGAGCTCAACGGCGTCCACGCCGTGCCCGATGACGTGGAGGAGGTCGGCGTCACCAAGGACTTCCCACTCGGGCGGCGGGTACACCAACAGCGCAAGGCCCTGCGGGCCGGGGAGCTCGAGGACCGGCGCAAGGTCCTCCTGGACGCACCGGAGGCCGGCATGGTCTGGGAGCCGGGCGAAGAAGCCTGGGGGCCAAACTCGCCACGCTCCGCTCCTACCGGCGGACCACCGACACCTCGCACCCCGGCAGGACCCGGTATGGGGCGAGAACGACGAGATGCTGCCCATCGGGCAGCACATGGCCAACCTCCGCCGCAAAGGCACGAAGAACGGACTCGGGAAGAACGAGGACACCGCCACGACCCGGGCCGCGCAGCTCGCCGCAATCGACAAGGACTGGAACTGCCCCTGGCCACTCGACTGGCAACGGCACTACCGCGTCCGCGGCCAGCCGCGGGGCGGAAGGGGGCCAAGCAAGGCACAGCAGGCGTTCCAGCGGGGCCTGGAAGCCCTCACCCAGTGGGTAGAGCGGGAAGGCACCCACCGGCCCGTCCCCCGCACCCACGGCGAAGAGATCACATCACGCTCGAGGGCGAGACGGAGCCGGTGACCGTGAAACTCGGCGTATGGGTCACCAACACCAAAACCCGACGCCACAAACTCACCGCCGAGCAGCGTGCCGCCCTCGCCGGGTTGGGCGTGGACTGGGCGTAACACGCCACCACGCCCGTCGTTGAGCCGGGAGGTCAGCGAAGTGCAGGCCCCGGGAAGTCGTCACTCCCAGGGCCTTCGCCATGCCCTCCGGCACCGGATGGTGGTGCAACACGGACTGCAACACAGGTCCCTTGACGGCTGTTGGGTCGCGTTTGCGCAGGTCAGGGATGCAACACGCAGGCGTGTTGCAGCGTCGGTGCTGCACGGCCCACCAGGTCCGCGACCTGTTCTCCGTGTTCCCCTCGGACGCCCTCCAGACCCTGCACGATCGCCACGCGCCAGGCACCCGCAGGAACAGGAGCCGGTTCCGGCCCCTGTACCGGTGTTCCTTCATTCCCGAGCAATGGCGGCGCTGGGACTTCAGGGTTTGGTCAGCGTTCGGCGCCGGCGGGGGTGGTCGCGCCGACGGGGGTGGTTGCGCTGGGACGGTCGGACTGGCAGCGCTGCTTCTCCGAGGCGGTCAGGGGACCGGTGCGCTGGTAGACCCGGTCGGAGAGGCTGGTCGAGGGGTGGTCGATGACGGTGTGGAGGCGCCAGTCGTAGTTGGGGTCGGTGGCCTTGGTGGTGGCGTGGAACCATCCTTCGGTGCGCTGGCGGGAGGCCTGGGTTTCGATCCAGGAGGCTTCGGCCGGCTGGACGATCTCGGTGACGGAGCGCTCTTGCGTGGTGTTCCAGGCGGGGTTGAGGCCCGTGCCCTGGGTGTACTGCTGGGCCATGTTGGTCGGGGTTCCGGTGCCGCTGCCGGGCAGGCCGGCGGCTGCGGGCAGGTCACCGTAGGAGCGGTTGGCGGTGGAGACCGGGCGGGTGCGGTTGAGGGTGTTGCGGGTGCAGTTGAAGTAGGTTTCCGCGGCGACTCGCGCAGGGGCGTAGTAGCTGAACGAGTAGTCGTCCTCGGTGGTGAACGTGCAGCGGTTCGCGGCGCCGTTGCAATAGGAGACGGCGTCCGCTGCGGTGCGCCGATCGTTGCCGTAGAAGGCTTCTGAGGCGGGCAGGGCGCCGGCCGGGATGGTCTTGTCGACCGGCGGCGGTTCCTGGGTGGCGCGGACGTTGGTGATCAGTGGTCCGCAGTTGCCGGAGGCGTTCTGGGCGGCGGGGACGGTGGAGGTGAAGGTGAGCAGTGGTTCGTTGGCCGCGGCGGTGAAGGTGAGGGTGACTCCTGTGCGCCAGGCCGGCTTCCAGTAGGTGCCGGACTTTTCGGTGGTGGGCAGGGTCGTCTGGTCGGTCAGGGCTCCGCCCTCACCCTGGACGGTGTAGGTCTGGCCCTTTTCGAGTGCGGCGGCGGTGCACGAGCTGGAGACGCTGGGGCTCTCGTCGTAGGTGACGGTGACCTTCGCCCCGGTGCGTACTTCGCGCAGTCGCTGCTTGAGCCCGTTGGCGGCTTCGCCGGGGAGGCGGAGCATGGCCGCGGTCAGGCCGGCGGGATGACCGGCGGTGGCGGCGTTCCAGCGCCAGACCCCGCCGGTCGTGCCGGTCCCCGAGGTGGAGCCGACCGACCATGCGTGGGGGTTGGCGCTGGTGTTGACGCTGGTGAAGGCGGGTTGGGCGAAGTCGCCGTTGAGGACGGTGACCGTTACGGGGGCGGCTGCCCGGGCGGGCGGGACGGCTACGGAGGCCTGGGCGGCGGCCGTGACGGCAAGCAGTCCGAGGCACAGGCTCAGGCCGATGACCGGCGCGGTACGGGTCAGGGTGCGGGCGGCGCCGGCTGGGCGCGGGCGGGTTTTCATGGCGTTCTCCACAGCGTTCGGCGGGGGGTCAGGGCGCGTCGGGGGTGAGCACGTCGCGGTCCTTGAACCGGGAGCCCTCGGGCAGGTTCGCGGGTGTCAGGCCTCGGGGCGGGGCGGGGGTGGGGGTGGTGGTGTCTTCGGTTCCGGTCTTGCCCTCCGGGCGCAGGCGGTCGCAGGTGTTGCCGGGCACGGTGAAGGTGTCCGCGACGAAGGTGCTGGTGTTGACGGTGGAGGGTCCGTCCACGACCACCTTGCGAATGCCGAGGCCGCTGCCCGTGGTGATCTCTCCGGCGATGCGCTGCATGGCGGAGCTGGCGCCGAAGACGAGTGCGTCGCCGGGGCGGACGGTGGTGTTGTAGGTGGTCTTCTCGATCTGTTCAGTGGTCCAGCTGCGCTGGTAGGCGAGTTTGAAGGCGCCCTCGAAAGCGCCCTTGACGCCGAGGGAGCCGGCGATCTTTCCGCTGCCTGAGGCTCCGGCCTCGGCGCCGACGGTGGCTGTGGGGCCCTTCGACTTGTCCGGGGTGGAGAACTCGCCGCTGCCCTTGGCGTTGACGCCGGCGGTGACCTCGCCGGAGGTGTTGATCGTGCCCTCGATGGCGATCTTGCCGGTGATCTCACCGCCCAGGTTGTCGCTGCTCGACGTGCGCAGGGTGATCTCCCGGGCGACCGTGATGGCGTCCCTGGTGCAGTTCACGACCGCGTTGCCCAGGGACTTGACGGCGCTGTAGTACTCGCCGGACGCGGCGCGGTTGATCTCGAAGCGGCAGCCGCCGGGGTGCGAGGCGCAATACTCGGTGACCTTCTGCGTCGAGGCGAGCGCGGTCTTCCCCTCATAGGCCACCGGGGTCGGGACCTCGGGCGGAGCGGTGGCGTAGGAGGAGCCGGTGGTGCAGGTCAGCGCGAGGAGGGCCGCGGTGGCGGCCAGGGCCGTACGCCGGCCCGGGACGTGAGCGGTCATCTTCGCCTTCACCGGTTCATCTCCCCGCACAGAGAAGTCATTTCGGATGATTGGGAGAGTCCGGCCGGCAGGTCGGCGGTGAAGGAAGCACACGTGCCCGACAGGGCGGACGCGGCGTTCCCGGACGGCTCGGGCTTCATCGTGCCGAGCTCGCCTCGGGCCTGCGCCATGTCGGTCTCCTGCGTCGTGCCGCCGCCGATCAGCTCCGTCATGCACGACTTGGACTCCGCCGTGCACTTCTGGGCCGCCTCCTTCGCGGCCCCGATGTCCTGCTTGGCTGCGTCGGTGTCCTGCTTCGCGGCATCACGGTCCTTGTCCACGGCCCCGCGCTCCTCGGGCGAGGCCGAGCAGGGCTTGGCCTCGCCGCCGGGGCACGGCTCCTCGTCGTCAACCGGCGCCGCGAGGACGGTGAACCGGTGCGTGGAGACAGGTGAGTCGGACAACGACAGTGCGGCTGCCGCGGGCGAGAGGCCGCAGGCCAGGGCGAGAGTCGCGATGGATACGGCGATGGGGACACGGATAGTACGGGGGATTTTGCGCATGCCGAACACGCCCCTTCCGGGGTGACACGACGAACGGGAGTCGCACCCAAACCGGATGCATACTCAACGTAACAGTTCGCTACAGATCGTGACCAGTCTCGTGATCATGGTTCACCCGAATTGCCCGTAACCCCGACACCAGGCCACTGATCACACAAGCAGCCGCCCGGCACCCGACCAAGGCCACCACCTGCCCCTCATCACCCGCCGGTTCGCCGCCTGCAGCGCGCACAGCGCCCGTGGCCTGAGGGCCCCGTCCCGCACCCAGTTACTCAGGAGCTCTCGGCAAGGCGGCAAACCAAGGGCTGTGGCGGACCTACCAGCAGCTTCCGTCATCCTCTGATGCCTTCGTGCCGCTAGTGGGAGAGACATGCCCGACCGACCGTCTCGGAACCCATCCACCTCCCCCGCCGGCACCCCCACCCCGGGGCAGCGAGCCGACGCCCGGAGCGACCGCGCTCGGCTCCGCCAGGCCGCTCGCGACGTGTACGCCCTCGACGGCACCGACGTGCCCTCCAGCGCAATCGCCCGCCGAGCCGGTGTGGGTGCCGCCACCCGCGCCCGCCGGGTGGGCACACGACCCTCGGCATCGCACTCTGGTGCCTCACATCATGTTGATCTCCAGCGGCTGCGATTGATCACGGCGGCCCGCTGTGGGTGCGTCCGGGGAAGTGCTGTGGACTATGCGGTGCTGGCTGGGTGTGGTTCCGTAGTGTTGCAGGAACAACTGCCTCATCGTCTCGGCGGAGCTGAACCCGCAGCGCCTCGCAACTGAGGCCAGTGGCAGGGCCGTGGAGACGAGGAGCTGCGAGGCCGCCTCGGCTCTGGCGGTGCGTACGAACTGGGCTGGGGTCTGCCCGAGGTGGTCGAGGAACAGCCGGGCCAGATGACGTCCGCTGACTCCCGCGTACGTGGCGAGCGCGGTGGCGCTGAGGTCGCCGTCAAGGTGTCCAGTGATGTGTTCGACGGTCCGTTGCACGGTCCCGTCCTGGGGAGCCGGTGCGCCGACGAACATGCTGATCTGGGCCTGATTGCCCGGTCTTTGGAGGTAGGTCACCATCATCCGGGCCAGCATCCGGGCGAGGGTCGGGCCGTGGTCCTCCTCGATAAACGCGAGAGTGAGGTCCAGCGCCCCGGTGACGCCAGCCGAGGTGCAGACGTGCTCGTCGCGAAGGTACAGCGGCGCGGCGTCGACGTGAACGGCCGGGTGACGCTGCGCAAGGTTGCGCGCGTACGCCCAGTGGGTCGTGACGCGCCTGCCGTCGAGCAGCCCGGTGGCCGCCAGCACACTCGCACCCGTGCACACCGAGGCGACCCGATGGCTGACTCCGGCCAGGCGACGCACGTGCTCGACCAGCCGAGTGTTCTGCGCCGCCGCGGCGTGGCCCGGCCCGCCGACGACCAGCAGTGTGTCGACCGGACCGCGGGTACGTTCCAGGGCGGCCTGCGCGCCCAGGACCAATCCTGAGGAGCAGCGCACCGGGCGGCCCTGCGGGGTGACCAGGCGGACCTCGTAGGGCGGACTCGCATGGAGGCGGTTCGCACCGTCGAAGGCGCTGGTCACGCAGGCGACCTCCACCAGCTCCACATCGTCGTAGGCCACGACCACCACGCGGTGGCGGACAGCTGTCGTCATGCGTTCGACACTACCTGGCCCGACTCCAGGACAGGCATCCCAGGATTTCGGACATCGGTTCCGCAGACTTCCCCGTTCGGCGGCAGCTGTGGGTGAGAGTCGTCGGAGTCGCCAGGCGGTTCACCGCCGGCCCACGACCACCACCGATCAATTTCAGGAGACTTGTCATGCCCGAAACCCCGCCCGCACCGTCCGAGGCACCGGTGAAGACCATCGCTTTCGTGCTGTACCCGGGCCTCACCCCGCTGGACATCGTCGGCCCGCTGCAGGTCTTCGCCGCGTTGTCCGACCTGGTCCCCGGCTACCGCACCGTTGTGGTCGGCGAGCGGATCGAGCCGATGGGAAGCGACACCCCGCTGTCCCTGGTGCCCAGCCACACCTTCGAGGAAATGCCGGATCCATACGCGGTGATCGTGCCTGGCGGCCTCGTCCCTACCCTTGCCGCAATGGCCGACGAGAATCTCCTGCAAAACCTGCGCGAGACGGCGTCGCGCTCCGAGCTCGTCGGCTCGGTGTGCACCGGATCGCTGTTGCTTGCAGCGGCAGGGCTCCTGGAAGGCCGCCAGGCCACCACGCACTGGATGTACCGAGACCTGCTCACCCGCTTTGGAGCAATGCCGGTCCCCCGGCGCTGGGTTGAAGACGGGCTCTTCATCACCGCGGCCGGCGTCTCGGCCGGTATCGACATGGCTCTGCATCTTGTCGGCCGCCTCGCCGGTGAGGAGGTCGCACGGATAGTCCAGCTGTTCATCGAGTACGACCCCGAGCCGCCCTTCGGGCCGATCGACTGGACACCCGCCGACAGCGGTCGGTACGCGCCCTTCGCCCGCCAACTGCTCCAGACCGCTCTCACCGACCACCCAGCCCTGCTGGCGCACCTGAGCAACTGAGCTCGGTGGCTGGGCGGGCGGGGCCGGGCTTCCGATCGGGCGTGGCGGGCCCGCCCACCGGTTGGCTACGGCCCCTGCACCCGCACTGGGGCCGACGCAGGTGCCCCGGGGTGGCGGTCAGTCACTCCTGCACGAGGCAGGGGTCAAGTTCGCTACCGACGCCCCGCAATGATGCAGGTCAGAGGGCCGTGGAGATATTCAGGGCGGAGCATTCAAAAAGATTTTCAGATCTTGTGTGACATGCGTTGTGTCGGGAACAGTTGCCAGGTCAGTCAGGACGCCAGTCCGGCCCCGCCTCCCAGCGCGCGCACGGCTACCCCGCGGGAACGGCGCGACCCGCCCGGCGTCGAAGCAGCAGAAACAGTCGAACGAGCAGGACGCGGCGCAGAAACGCGGCACCCATGATTGGAGACCAGCGCGCTCGGATCGCCGGGCTCGGGATCGTCCTGGCTTGGCTCTAGGGTCCGTCTTCAAGTAGTAGAAGCAGATCATCAGAGCGAGCGTGAAGATCGTGTCGGTCAGGACGTTCTCGCTGACCAGGCTCATCACGGTGTAGAAGGCGCCGGTGGCGATGCCAGCCACGACCGTGGCGCGGCCCGGGGTCTTGAAGCGCTCGTGGACCTTGGCGTACGAGGCCGGCAGCGCCTCGTAGGTCCACATGGCGAGGATCGTACGGGCCACCGGAATGAAGGTGGTCTGCAGGGAGGCGGCGGCCGAGGCGGGGACGGCGGCGAAGAGCAGGATGCCGAGCCATGCGTGAGCCGTCGATTCCGGGCACGGGCCAGACCGGCGCCGGATTCCACGGCTGTGTCCCAATCCCGTCGATTCCCACAACGGACCAGACCTTCGACCGTAGATCCCAGGCGCTCCATTCACCGATTCTCGCGCGCACGGGACAGAGACCAGCGTCGACCCGATCCGCCACGGCCTGCTCCGTCGATTCCCGCGCGTACGGGACGTACTTGTTGTGGTACCGGTAGTCGCTGCTCGTGTCCCGTCGATTCCCATGTGTACGGGACCGACCGACGTCTCACGGCCATCAGCCTCTCGGTCTCACGTCGATTCCCGTGCGTACGGCTGGACAAGACGACCCGCGACTCGGACTGCCGACGCATCCGGCGATTCCCGCGCGTACGGGTTGGAGACTTCCTGACCTGCGGGTGCTTGTAGGTTCGTATAGGGAGGTCGCCGTTGGCGCACACGGCATGGAGCCGGAGGACAGCTTCGGCTCCGGATGGAACCCAGCGGACGCCGCTGATGCCGAGGCGGTCGGCAATCAGGTGGCGGCAGGCGCGCTCGAGCGCGCCGGTAGCAATCGGCCAGCCGTTGACCAGAGCCAGCACTCTCCCCTCCGCTCCCTCATCCCTTCCCTCCACCCACCCCCTCCCCCGTTTCCAATCCTCTCCGTTCGATCTTCCCTCTCCTCCGTTTCGTTCCCCTCCCCACCTCTCCTCATCTCTTCCCCCCCCCCCCAGCCCTCACGCCGCCTGCAACCCGCTCCCTCCCTCACCCGCTCCTCTCCCCCTCCCTCCACCTACAAGTCCGGCAAGTCACCAGCTGTATTACCGCGTCTGACCAGGCACAATGCAGGGAGCCCCCAGAAACCGCTCACCTCTTTGTCTCCCCGCATGTCTCCCCCCTTACTTCCCCCCATGGTTCCCCCCACGGATACCCCCGTGCTGCGCGCCTGCCCGGACCGCAGGCGACGACCAGGCGTCACCCGCCGACTCCCCCCAGGGCTACCGACCCGCCCGTGCACGCCAGCGACACAGGCCTGTTGCGAACACACGCGAAAGTTCACCCAAGCGAACGCGCCCGGGCCGGCCGCTGCGGACTCCAGCTCTTGCACGCACCATCCGACAGCAGGGGCAGGGCATCGACGCCCCGCACGTCGACCCCTGGAATCCTTGACTCCTCCCCCTCGCAAACGAGGGGGATTCCTAGCTCACTTCGCCTGACCCCCGGCGGGGGTGCAGGTCTTACAAGATCAGCACTAGCCGGGTACGAGACCAGCCCGGACGAGCATCACGCGGGCGGAGTTCTTGTCCCTGGGGGACACGGT
>NZ_JBHYVA010000111.1:0-16817 GCF_042750055.1 Streptomyces sp. NPDC059456 | reverse complement strand
GGCGACGCCCTCGCCACCGCGCGGATCGCCGGCATCATGGGCGCGAAGAAGACCCCCGACCTGATCCCGCTCTGTCACCCGCTGGCCGTGTCCGGGGTGAAGCTGGACCTCTCCGTCGCCGACGACGCCGTCGAGATCCTCGCCACCGTCAAGACGACCGACCGCACGGGCGTCGAGATGGAGGCGCTGACCGCCGTCGCGGTCGCCGGGCTCACCGTCATCGACATGGTCAAGGCCGTCGACAAGGGCGCCGTCATCACGGACGTCCGGGTGGAGGAGAAGACCGGCGGCAAGTCCGGCGACTGGACGCGCGCGTGAACGCCCCGCGCGGCGGCGACGCCTTCAGCCACGTCCCCTCGTCCGAATCCGCGTCCGTGTCCGAATCCGCCCCCGCGCGGCAGGAGGCGGACGGGGCCCGCGCGCCCGGCCGCGCCCCGCGCGGGCTCGTCGTCACCGCCTCGAACCGCGCCTCGGCGGGCGTCTACGCCGACCGGGGCGGCCCGCTGCTGGCCGAGGGCCTGGAGAAGCTCGGGTTCACGGTGGACGGCCCGCGGGTCGTCCCCGACGGGGACCCGGTCGAGCAGGCGCTGCGCGAGGGCGTGGCCGCCGGGTACGACGTCATCCTCACCACCGGCGGCACCGGCATCTCGCCGACCGACCGCACCCCGGACGCCACCGCGCGGGTGCTGGACTACGAGATCCCCGGCATCCCGCAGGCCATCCGCGCCGAGGGCCTGGCGATCGTGCCGACCGCGGCGCTGTCCCGCGGGCTGGCGGGCGTGGCCGGCCGCACCCTGATCGTGAACCTGCCCGGCTCCACCGGGGGCGTCCGCGACGGCCTCGCGGTCCTCACGCGGATCCTGCCGCACGCGGTGGACCAGATCCGGGGCGGCGACCACCCCGCGCCCGCGGACAGATCCGCCGGGAGCCCGAGCTGAACGGACCCTCCTGGCCCGTGGTGCTGACCGACGGCGACGTCACGCTCCGGCCGATAAAGCTGCGCGACCAGAGCGCCTGGCGCGAGGTCAACCGGCGCAACCGCGACTGGCTCCGGCCGTGGGAGGCGACGATCCCGCCGCCCGCGCCGTGGGGGCCGGTGATCCAGCGGCCGACGTACCGGCAGATGGTCCGCCATCTGCGGGCCGAGGCGAACGCGGGGCGGATGCTGCCCTTCGTCATCGAGTACCGGGGCCGCCTCGTGGGCCAGCTGACGGTCGCCGGGATCACCTGGGGCTCCATGTGCGCGGGCCACGTCGGGTACTGGGTGGACCGCGAGGTGGCGGGCCGGGGCGTGATGCCGACGGCGGTCGCGCTCGCCGTGGACCACTGCTTCACCAAGGTCGGACTGCACCGGATGGAGGTGTGCATCCGGCCGGAGAACGGGCCGAGCCGGCGGGTGGTGGAGAAGCTGGGCTTCCGCGAGGAGGGGCTGCGGCCGCGCTACCTCCACATCGACGGCGCGTGGCGCGACCACCTCGTGTACGCGCTGACGGCGGAGGAGGTCCCGGAGGGCCTGCTGCGCCGCTGGCACCGGTCCCGCACCCAGGGCACCACACCCCCATAAACGAATAACTGTTCGAATTATCGGGGGCGGCGGCCGATTCGCCCATAACCTGATCCGAAGAATCACAAAAAAAGTCCGTGATATCAGCCAGTTCGTGCGACACACCGGTCCAATTGGCGGATCCGCCCGGCCGCGCCCCTCTACGGTGTGAGGTGTGAGCAGCAGCGGCCTCATCTACGCAGTCATTGTCGGGGCCTGGGCCGCCTACTTGGTGCCCATGTGGCTCCGGAGGCAGGACGAGCTGAACGAAGCCCGTCCGACGGAACGCTTCTCCACTGCCATTCGGCTGCTTTCCGGCCGGGCGGGAATGGAGCGCCGTTACGCCAAGGGGCTGCGTGAACGCGGCGACCAGGAGGCCGAGCCCCAGTACCGCGCGGACCCGGACGCCGCGACGGAAACGGTGAATTCCGTGGACGCCGACGGCCGGGTCGTCGGCGTGCCTCCGACTAGGGCGGAACCGAGGTCGGCCGTGGCGGAGCGGCACCGGCGCGAGCAGCGTCTCCAGGTGCTCGCACGCCGCCGTCGCACCACCGCACTCCTCTTCCTGGTCTTCACGCTCGGCGCGGTCGTCGCCGCCGTCGGCGGCCTGGGCTACCTCTGGGCTCCCGCCGTGCCGGCCCTGCTGCTGAGCGCGTACATCGTGCACCTGCGGGTCCAGGAGCGGCGCCGCTACGAGTTCACCATGGACCGGCGCCGTGCCGAGGCAGCCGCGCGGCAGCTGCGCGAGAACCGCCCGCGCCGCCGCGAGCCGGAGGCCGCCGCGGGGTCCGAACCGGACCCTGCGCCACCGGTCTCCCCGCAGGAGGCCGGACGGCGCGCGCTGGTCGAGCAGACCGACCACGCCGAGTGGGTGGACCAGCAGCGCGAACGCGAACGCGGCCCCGCCCGCGGTGACAGCTGGGAGCCGGTCCCGGTCCCGCTGCCGACGTACGTGACGGCCCCGGTCGCCCCGCGCGCCACCGGGCCGGCGACGCCGGACGCCTGGAGCGCGACCCGCTCCAGCACCGCCGAGCCGACGGACCCCCGCCTGCGCGCCCAGCCGGGGCCGGCCGCCGCGAAGGCCGAGCCGAAGGCGGATCAGAAGGCCGGTCAGAAGGCGGACCAGAAGGCCCACCCGAACGCCCGCCTGCGCGGCCAGGGCCGCGGCCGCACGCCGCTGTTCGACCAGTACGAGAGCGACGACCGCCCCCGCGCCGCGAACGAATGACGGACCTGCGCGGACGCTCCCCGGTATCGGTTTTGGAGCACCCGCGCGGGGATGCTAATGTTTCACACGTCGCAAGGGCCTGTGGCGCAGTCTGGTAGCGCACCTCGTTCGCATCGAGGGGGTCTGGGGTTCAAATCCCCACAGGTCCACAGACGACAGTTCGCGAGTAGCTCTCGGGAACGTCACGAGATCCCGTCCGGTCGAAAGACCGGGCGGGATCTCGGCGTTTGACGGGCGTGCCCCGGGCGGGACCCGAACGGGCCCCGCCCGGGGGTGCTTTGATCAGCCGGCCGCCCGGTCCAGCAGCGGACCCGCCCAGTCCGGCAGGGCGGAGGCCGCCGGGCGGGCCGGGCGGGGGTCCGCCGTGATGCCGATGCCGCCCGCCGGATCGCCGTACGCGAAGCTCGCCGACCACCACAGCCAGGAGCGGACGAACAGGTTGGCGCTCCACGCCAGGGCGAGGGCGCCGCGCTGCTCCGGCGTCTCGTACCAGTAGCTGGTGAGGACCACCGCCCGGGAGACCGCCTCGTCCGTGTCGGCCGGGCGGGAATCGGCGGAGAGCCCGGCGCCCAGCACGGACGCCGTGAACCGGTTGTCCGTGAGCAGCCCGCCGGCGTCGCGGACGACCGCGTCCACGAGGTCCGGCGGCAGCTCTAGGGCGTACCGCTCCAGCCGCGCCGGCACCTCGGACAGCGCCGGGTCGGCCGCCGTCTCGGGTCCCGGGACCACGCGCAGGTCGCCCAGCAGCCGGGCATCCGCGGCCCCGGCGGCCAGCGCGTGCACACAGGCCAGCGCGCGCAGGGTCTGCCAGCGGCACAGCGTGTCCAGCAGGGCCATCCGCGAGGCGCGGAACGCCAGCCGCACCGGCCAGTCGGCCGCCCGGACCTCCTGCCCGAGGGCCCGCAGCTCCGCGGGCACCGGACCGGGGAAGACCAGGCTCTGGCCGGGGTCGTAGGACGGCTTCGAGCGGTAGCCCGGCCACTGCTGCGCCCCGGTGGGGTTCTCGCTACTCATTGACTTCATCCGGTTTCGGGGTTCGCCACTTCGCCGCGTCCTTGCCGTCGCGCGGGGTGATGTAGTTCGAGATGTCCTTCTCCTCGACGTGGTAGGCGTGGATCATATGGTCCTGGCGGATGATCACCACCGGGTTGCCGCTCCCGTCCCTGAGGCCGCGGTCGATGATGATCCGGGCCCCCGATGCATCGTCCACGTAGTTGGCCGGCGCGCGCAGCTGGCTGTTCAGGTACTTCTCCAGCTTCGCCTCGTCGCCCCCGATGCCGGACAGGTAGTGGTTCGCCTTGCCGCTCTCCGCCTCGTTGAGCTGGTGGTCGACGCCCTGCGCCGTCCGGGTGCTGTCCGAGTACGGAGCCAGCCCGAACGGGTCGCACCAGCGGTGCGGGTTCGGGACGTACGCCGCCGGGTTCTGCGCCGGGGCGAGGCCCAGCGGGTCGGGGCTCAGGTAGCGGGCGGTCTCGGGGTCGTACGTGCGGAAGAAGTTGTGGTGCAGCCCCGATTCGGGGTCGAAGTACTGGCCGGGGAACCGCAGCGGGGTGTAGGCGGTGGCGTCCCGGCTCCAGGCCGTGGATCCCCACAGCGTCGACCGGCTGCGCCAGGCCAGGCCGCCCTGCTCGTCGACCAGCTCGGTGGGCGCGCCCACCAGGTCGGTGACGATGGCGTAGAACCGTTCGTCGACCACCTCCTGGTCCGCCGTCAGGATCCGTTCCGTCTGCGCCAGCGGGTGCAGGCCCCGGTGGTCCCAGGTCACGGCGACCTCGTGGGCGCCGTCCGCCGTGGTGGTGGCCTGCTCGCACAGCACGTTCCCGTCCCAGGTGAAGACCGTGCGCTCGGCCACCCCCAGGCCGTCGGCCGTCAGCCGCTCCTTCGCCGTGCGCCGGCCCAGCGCGTCGTAGGCGTACCGCCAGCGCGTGCCGTCGGGGGTGGTCACGGCCGTGATGCGGTCGTCGGCGTCCCACGCGTACCGCCAGGTCTCGGGCTTGCGCGAGAGGCGTGACCTGCGGCGCAGCACGACCCGTCCCAGGGCGTCGTACGCGTGGCGGACCCGGCCCGCGGTGATCAGCCGGGTGCCCTCGTAGGTGCGGGGGCCGGTGGCGTCCTGGCCGCCGGGGTGGGAGCCGGGCCAGGAGGCGGAGGACTGGTTGCCCGCCTCGTCGTAGGCGTAGCGCTCGGTCCAGTTCTCGGCCTGCACGGACGTCACCCGGCCGCGCGGGTCGAGGCCGAAGGTCCGCGGCCCGGCCAGCAGGTCGTCGATCCCGGTCAGGGCCCCGTCGGCCCGGTAGGTGTACCCGCGGCGCTGGACGACGGCGTGGCCGGAGCCCGTCAGCAGCTGGTCGGTCAGCCGGCCCGCCCCGTCCCAGCCGCTGCTCAGGGTGACCACGTCGCCGTAGCTGCGGGTGAGCTCACGGCCCGCCGCGTCGTGGGTGAAGCCGATCCGCCGTCCCGCGGTGGTCAGGGCGGCCGGGCGGCCCGTCCCGTCGTACGACCAGGTGGCGGTGGCCCCCGTCGGCGTGGTCCGGCCGGCGCGGCGGCCCGCGGCGTCGTACGCGTAGGTGAGCGTGCGGCCGTCGACCGTCTCCTCCAGCAGGCGGCCCGTCCGGTCGCGCAGCCGGGTCAGGACGCAGTCCCCGCGCACCGCGACCGCGAGCTGGTCGAAGACGTCGTACTCGAACGTCGTCACCTCGCCGGCGGCGTCCTTGCGGACGGTCTGGCCCAGCGCGTTGCGCTCGTACGCGATCGTCTGCCCGAGACCGTCGGTCCGGCCGGTGAGCCGGTCCGCGGCGTCGTAGGAGTACCGCAGCGCCCGGCCGTCGAAGTCCGTCTCCGTGACCAGCCGTCCCGCCGCGTCGTACACGTACTCCCAGGTCAGGCCCTGGGGGTTGCGTACCCCGGTGAGCCGCAGCCCGGCGTCGTACGTGTACTCGTGGCGGGTGCCGTCGGCGTCGGTACGGGCGGTGAGGACGTCGAAGTGGCCGTATTCGAAGCGGACCGGGCCGCCGCCGTGGTCATCCGTGCGGGTCAGGCAGTTGCCCTCGCCGTCGTAGGTCCAGGAGCGCCGGCCGCCGTCCGCGGAGCTGCGGTGCAGCGGCTTCCCCTCCACCGACCACTCGGTGCGCGTGACCGCGCCGAGCGGATCGGTGACCGCGGTCGTGCGCCCGAAGGCGTCGCGTTCGTACGTCGTCGTGGCACCGCGGTGGTCGGTGACCGCGAGGGGCAGCCCGGCCCGGTCGGTGCGGATCCGGGTCACGGCGCCCAGCGGGTCCGTGACCGCGCCGAGGTGGCCGCGCTCGTCGTACGCGAAGCGGGTGACGGACCCGTCGGCCCGGGTGACGGACGTGCGGTTGCCGCGCTCGTCGAAGGTCTGACGGGTGACGGTGCCGTCCGGGGCGATCACCTTCACCGGGCGGCCGAGGTCGTCGTACTCCGCCCGCGCCTCCCGGCCGTCCGGGCGGACCACCGAGACGAGCAGGCCCCGGTCGTCGTACCTGCTGTGCGTGGTGTGGCCGAGCGGGTCGGTGCTCGACGTCCGCCGGCCCCGGGCGTCGTGGCCGTGGCGGGTGACCGCGCCGAGCGGGTCGGTCTCGGCGACGACGCGGCAGCGCTCGTCGAACAGGTAGCGGCGGGTGTGGCCGTCGGCGGTGGTCATGCGCGTCGCGCGCAGGCCGGTCGCCGCGTCGGGCTCGTCGTAGCCGAAGGTGAGTGCGTAGTGGCCCGCCTCACCGGCCTCGGCGACGCAGCGGTCCAGGTCGTCGTACGCGTACTCGTACCGGCTGCCGTTGGTGTCGGTCCAGGAGGTGATGCGCGCACGGTCGTCGTAGGTGAGGCGCAGCGGCAGACCGGAGGAGTTGGTGATCTCGGTCAGGTGCCCGTCGGTGTAGCCGTACGAGAGGATCCGCGGGCCGCCGCTCAGGTGCAGGGCGGTGATCCGCCCGTCGGCGGTCTCGAAGCGCAGGTGGTAGCCGCCGGAGTGGGCGATGCCCAGGGGGGTGCCGTGGGCGTCGTACTCGAAGGTGATCAGGTTGCCGTTGCGGTCCTCCAGCAGGGAGACCGGCGCGATGCCGTCGTCGGCGCCGTCCACCGGCGGGGCGAAGCGGCGCGTGTGGCCCGTGGCCGGGTCGGTCAGCGTCCAGTCGCCGTCCGGGGTGCGTTCCAGCGGGTGCTGCGGGGCCGACGCGGACAGGGGCGTCACCGGAAGGCCGGGCGCCGGGTGCGGGTAGGCGACGACGAGGCCGTCCTCCGCCACCAGGACGACGCCCTCGGCGTCGATCTCCAGGTGCTGGTCGACGGTGGAGGACCAGGCCGGCCCGAACCAGCGGCCCGCCGTGTAGCCGGATTCCGCGCGGCGCGTGAAGACGAGCGGCAGCGCGCCGGGCAGGACCACGTCCGTCTGCGGCAGGTACATCCGGCCGGTGGCGAGGTCGACGGGGTCGGTGTACTTGCTGGGCTTCTCCAGGTCGGGCCGCTCGCCCGGGTGGGGTCCGTGCTCGCCCAGGCCGGTGCGGCCCGGGCCCTTCTTGACGTCGTCGAGGTGTTCGAGGTCCCTGACGCCCTTGGCGCCCGCGCCGAGCTCGCCCAGGCCCTTGTCGGCCAGGAGCTGGGGGATCAGCTTGCCGACGCCCTCCGAGGGGTCCTTCATGAACTCGTCGAGCATCTGCTTGCCCGCGCCCCACGGATCGTTGACGGCGGTGACCAGGCCCGCGGCCGTGGAGTTCAGGCTCGTCAGGTACTCGGCGGGGTGGGTGATGTTGTAGATGTCGTACGGGTTGAGCGCCCGGGCGAAATCGACCATGTCGGCCGTGCCCTTGATGATGCCGCCCGCGAGGTGGGTCTGGGCGAGGTCCAGATAGTCCAGGCCGTCGCCGAGCTGCTCGGTGTACGAGGGTTTCGGCGGTGCCGCGTCGCGGGCCGCGCGGACCGCCGTGGCGGCCGTCTGCGCGACCTCGTTGCGCTGTTTGCGCGCGCGGTCGAGCTTGTCCTGAGCGGCCGTGGCCATGGCCTCGCCGGGGTCCTGGAAGTCCCCGGTCGGCTTCGGCGGCAGCGGGTCCTTCTTCGCCTTGACGGCGTCCTTGTAGGCGTCGATCTCGTCGTTGTGCGCGGTGCGGGCGTCGTTGGAGGCCTTCCTGGCCTTCTCGTAGTCCTCCAGGGCCTCCTTGGCCTGGCCCTGTGCCCACTCCACCGTGTCCGCGAACCGGCTCATCGCGTCCGCGGCCTTCCCGAAGGACTCCGCCGCCTTGAACCACCGGGGCGGCTCCTTGGCCACCTTCTCCCGGAAGGTGTCCGCCGTCCTGCCCTTGAGGCCGTCGGGCTCCGCGATGCCCTTGAGGCCGTTGCCGACGAGCGTGAACGAGCGCTCGAAGTCGCTCAGGTGCGAGACCTGGGCCCGGATCTTGGAGACGCTGCCGTAGACCAGCTTCTTCGGGTCGTCGGTCTGCCCGAGCTCCAGCTCGGAGACGTCCGCCCCCAGCTGGTTGGCGGCCGAGCGGCTCTTGTCGCGGATCCAGTCGCCCGCCTCGTCCAGGCCCACCTTGTCGGCGAGCCCGGCCAGTTTGTCGCCGGTCCACTCGATCGCGTCGCCGACGTCCTCGACGCGGTCCTCGACCCAGTCCTCGACCGGATCGGGTATGAAGTCGCCCAGCCCCATCAGCCGTTGCCCCCCTTGCCGTCGGCCTGGTCCAGCAGGTCCTTCAGCGAACCGATCTTCCCGGTGGACGTCACCGTGTCCTTCGTGTCCGACCAGGTCTTCCCGATGTCCTCGGCGCCCTTCTCGAACGACTGCGCGCTGTAGTCCGGCTTGTAGACGTCGGCCGAGAAGATGTCGCCCCAGCCCTTCTTCGCGATCTCCTCGTCGGAGGCGTGCGGATTGCCGTACGCGGCGTTCACGGCGACCTTGAAGGCGCCCTGGACGTACTGGTCCTCCTCCCACACCGTGCCGGCCGCGATGCCGAGGGACTGCGCGAGGGTGCTGGCGTTCTGCACGAGGCTGCGCACGCCCCACTCCCAGCGTTCGCAGAAGTCCTCGAAGTCCTTGGACAGGCCCATGTGGCCCGCCTCCATGCCCGTCATGGCCAGGTCGCCGAAGCCCGCGCCCTGCGAGGCGCCCGCGGCGTCCGAGGATTCGCGCAGTTCCGAGATCGCCGCGCGCAGGCCGTCCTGCACCGCCTTGACCGCGTCGGGGGAGACTTCGAGGTCCCCGTCCCCCGCCATCAGGCCGCGCCCGTACGGTCGGTGTCCACGGCGTACGCGTCGGGGACGATGCCCGAGACGGGCGGGAAGAACATCGAGCCGTCCTCGTCGGCCACGTTGACGGCCACGCCCGCCGGTCCGTCGACCATCGGGATCACGGCGTCGGTGAGACGGGCGCCGAGGACCGAGAGGTACTCCCACGGGCGGCCGGCGTCCGCGCGCGCCACCGCGAACCGGGCCAGGGCCTGCTCGTCGGTGAAGGCGTAGAACCAGCGGATGCCGCCCGTCACGGCCGACATGAGGCCGTCGTGGGCGCCGTCGTCACCGACGGCGAGCGGGACGAGCAGGGCGGTGCGGCGGAACTCGCCCACCAGACGCGCCGGGTCGCCCCGGCCTCCGCGGATCGCGGCGATTTCTGCGGTCAGTTCCACGACGCAAGCCCCCTTCGTGAGATCCGATCTCTGGGTGGGACACGTTCCCGGCCCCTTGGCCGGTTCCTCGCACCGGCCGGATCTCCCCGGCCGTGCGGGCGGTGGGCGCACTCCGGAGAATGGGCCCATGACGGTCTTCGACGGTGGGACGCGGCAGGCGTGGGGTGCGCTCGGCGGGGCGGAGGGATCGGCGGGGCGGGTGGCCTACCGGGGCGCGAGCGGCCTGGGGGAGGGGCCGCTGCCCGTACGGGAGCTGGCGCGGGCCACCGTCGGGGTGTGCGCGCTGGCCGCCGCGGAGCTGGCCGCCGTACGGGCCGGGCGCCCTGCGGACGCGGTGGAGCCGCTCGTGGTGGACGAGGGGGCGGTGGCCACGGCGTTCGTCAGCGAGCGGCACCTGCGGGTCCGGGGGCGCGCACCGGTGAACTTCGCCCCGCTGTCGGGGTTCTGGCGGGCGGCGGACGGGTGGGTGCGCACGCACGCCAACTATCCGCATCACCGGGACGCCCTGGTACGGGCGTTGGGGCCGGCGTCCGCGACCCCCGGGGCGCTGCGGGACGCCGTGGCGGGCCGCACGGCCGCCGAGGTGCAGGAGGCGGTGTACGCGGCGGGCGGGCTGGCCGTCGCCGTGGCGGACGGGTACGGGGATCCGCAGCCGCTGGTGGAGGTGCGGGAGTCCGGGGGCGCCGGGCGGGAGCTCGGGCCGGGCGCGCTGCCGGCGGCCGGGGTGCGGGTGCTGGACCTGACCCGGGTCATCGCGGGACCGGTCGCGACGCGCACGCTCGGGCTGCTGGGGGCGGACGTGCTGCGGATCGACCCGGCGCGGCCGGCGGAGTCGGACGACGCGTACGCGGACACCGGGTTCGGGAAGCGGTCGGCGCTGCTGGACCTGGCGGACGCGGGGGACCGGGCCGTCTTCGAGGGACTGCTGGCCGGGGCCGACGTGGTGGTGACCGGGTACCGGCCGGGGGCGCTGGAGCGGTACGGGCTCGGGGCGGACGAGCTGCTGGAGCGGCGGCCCGGGCTGGTGGTGGCCCAGCTGTGCGCGTGGGGGTGGAGCGGGCCGTGGGCGTCACGGCGGGGGTTCGACTCGCTGGTGCAGGCCGGCTACGGGCTGGCCGCGGCGTACGGCGAGGGCGGGGTCCCCGGGGTGCTGCCGGCGCAGGCGCTGGACCACGGGACCGGGTACCTGGTCGCCGCGGGCGTGCTGCGGGCGCTGGCCTGCGGGGGCGGGCGGTCCCTGCGGTTCTCGCTGGCGGGGACGGCTTCGTGGCTGGTGCGGGACGTGCCGCGGGCCGCCCCCGCCGGTGCGGGCTACGCGGCGGGGCCGTGGCTGAGGGAGACGGATTCGGGGTACGGGGTGCTGCGGCACGCGGTGTCCCCGCTGCCGTTCGGGGACTGGGGGCGGGGTCCGTCCCGGTGGGGGACGGACCGGGCGCAGTGGCTCCCGCGGTAGGCCGCGGGAGGGCGGTGCGTCACGGCCGGAGCGGTTTGGCCATGCAGCGGCTCGACTCGTACGTGCGGTAGTGGCCGAACTTCGGTGCCGGGGTGTAGCCCGACGAGAGGTAGAGGGCTATGGCCTCCGGCTGCTGGTCTCCCGTCTCCAGGGCCATGCGGGTGCGGCCCGCCGCGCGGGCGTCGGCCTCCAGCGCGGCCAGGATGCGGCGGGCCAGGCCCAGGCCGCGGGCCTCGGGGACCACGTACATGCGCTTGAGCTCGGCGTCGCCGTCCGAGTAGCCCTCGTCGTTCTCGTCCTGGCTGCGCCAGCCGCCGCTGGCGACCGGCGTGCCCGAGGCGTCGTACGCGAGCAGGTACAGGCCGCGCGGCGGGGCGAACATCGCCGGGTCGAGGAATGTGACATCTCCCTCACCGCCGTAGCGCGCCTGGTATTCGAGCTGGACCTGGTCGTTGAGTTTGACCGCGTCCGGGTGGTCGTAGGGCATGACGCGGAGCTGTATCCCGTGAGACATCGGGACATCGTACGGAAGGCTCCCGTTATGGTGCGGGGATGCTCACCGTGACCTCCGTGAATGTGAATGGGATCCGCGCCGCCGCCAAGAAGGGGTTCTCCCCGTGGCTGGCCGGGTCGGATGCCGACGTGGTCTGCCTCCAGGAGGTGCGGGCCGAGGAGGGCCAGATCCCGGACGGGGTGCGCACGCCCGAGGGCTGGCACACGGTGTTCGCGCCGGCCGCCGCCAAGGGGCGGGCCGGGGTCGCGCTGTACACGCGCCGTGCGCCCGAGCGGGTGCAGGTGGGATTCGGGAGCGACGAGTTCGACGCCGCCGGGCGCTACCTGGAGGTGGATCTTCCGGGCGTCACGGTCGCCAGCCTGTACCTGCCCTCCGGCGAGGCCGGGACCGAGAAGCAGGACGAGAAGTACCGCTTCATGGCGGAGTTCCTCCCGTACCTCGTCGGGCTGAGGGCGCGCGCCGCGGGCGAGGGCCGGGAGGTCGTCGTGTGCGGCGACTGGAACATCTGCCACCGGGAAGCCGACCTCAAGAACTGGAAGACCAACCGCAAGAACGCCGGCTTCCTGCCCGAGGAGCGGGAGTGGCTCGGGAAGGTGTACGAGGAGGCGGGGTACGTGGACGTGGTCCGCGAGCTGCACCCGGACACCGAGGGGCCGTACTCCTGGTGGTCCTACCGCGGGCGGGCCTTCGACAACGACGCCGGCTGGCGCATCGACCTCCAGGTCGCCACCCCAGGGCTGGCCGCCAGGGCCGTCAAGGCGTTCGTCGAGCGTGCCGAGACGCACCCGGAGCGCTGGTCCGACCACGCGCCCGTGACCGTGGTCTACGAGCTCGGCTCCTGAGTCCCTGAGGCCAGGAGGCGGTCCATCGCCATGCCGAGTTCCGCCTCCACCACGCTCTTGGCGAGGGGGCGCAGCCGCGGGAGGGCCTCCTCCGTCAGATGGGCGGAGATCAGCTCCGTGAACAGGGCCGCCATGGCGTCCGCGTGCTCGCGGACCCGGCGGCCCGTCTCCAGGACGGCCGAGAGCGGGACCCCTTCGCGGACCAGCGCCGAGGAGACGTCCAGCAGCCGGCGGCTGACGTGCACGATCTCGTCGCCGTCGGTGGCGAGGTAGCCGAGGTCGAGGGAGGCCGCCAGGTTCTCCGGGGTGACCTCGCCCTCGAAGTAGTCGGCGAGCGCCTCCGGCGTCAGGCGCACGGGGGTCTCCTCGGACCAGCCGATGCCGAGCAGTTCGCCGAGCTGGCCGACGTCGCGCCCGTTCTCGAAGGCGGCGGTCAGCTCGGCGATGCCGCCGAGGGTGTGACCGCGTTCGAGCAGGGCGGCGATGGTGCGCAGCCGGGCCAGGTGGTGGTCGTCGTACCAGGCGATCCGGCCCGCGCGGCGCGGCGCCGGCAGGAGCTTGCGCTCGCGGTAGAAGCGCAGGGTGCGGACGGGGATGCCGGCCGCCTCGGCCAGTTCCTCCGTACGGTATTCGCGCACTGTCATCCCCGCTTCCGTGTCTGCCACAGGCGCAGCCTATGGCGTACCGGCAGTAACTTTCCGGCCGCGACCTCTACCCATGAGTACGGAGCTGCTCTACCCTCCCGATTGTGCCAGTGATTGCTGGCAGCATTGAAGGTGGTCGTGGTTGTGGTTGTGACGGGCTTGGCTTGGCTGGACTGCGGAGGGCGGCGGGCATGAGTGGTGGCATGGGCGAGCGCAAGCACGTACGAGTGGCGGTGATCGGGTCCGGCTTCGGCGGACTGGGCGCGGCCGTCCGGCTGCGCCGCGAGGGGATCACGGACTTCGTCGTACTGGAACGGGCCGATTCCGTCGGCGGGACCTGGCGCGACAACAGCTACCCCGGGTGCGCCTGCGACGTCCCCTCCCATCTGTACTCGTTCTCGTTCGCGCCCAACCCCGACTGGCCGCGGACGTTCTCCGGGCAGCCGGCCATCCGCGCGTACCTGGAGCACGTCGCCGACACCTTCGGGCTGCGCCCGCACATCCGGCTGAACTCCGAGGTCCGGATGGCGCGCTGGGACGCCGACGCGCTGAGGTGGGAGATCGAGACCGAGGGCGGGGACCTCACCGCCGACGTGGTGGTCTCGGCCACCGGACCGCTGTCCGACCCGAAGATGCCGGAGATTCCCGGGCTCGCCGACTTCCCCGGCAAGGTCTTCCACTCCGCGCGCTGGGACCACGACTACGACCTGCGCGGCAAGCGCGTCGCCATGATCGGCACCGGCGCCTCGGCCATCCAGATCGTCCCGGCCATCGCGCCCGACGTGGAGCGGCTCACGCTGTTCCAGCGGACCCCGCCGTGGGTGATGCCGCGCACCGACCGCGCCATCAGCGGCGCGGAACGCTGGCTGCACCGTCAGCTGCCGTTCACCCGGGCGGCCCGGCGCGGGCTGCTCTGGGGGATCCGGGAGCTCCAGGTCAGCGCGTTCACCAAACGGCCGAACCAGCTCGGGCTCATCGAATCGCTGGCCAAGGCCAACATGGCGCGCTCCATCAAGGACCCGGCCCTGCTGGCCAAGCTGACGCCCTCGTACCGGATCGGCTGCAAGCGGATCCTGCTCTCCAGCGACTACTACCCGGCGCTCGCCCGGCCGAACGTGGACCTGGTCGCCTCCGGCCTCCAGGAGATCCGCGGCTCGGTGCTGGTCGCCGCCGACGGGACGGAGACCGAGGCCGACGCGATCGTCTTCGGCACCGGCTTCCACGTCACGGACATGCCGATCGCGGACCGGGTGGTGGGCGCCGACGGCCGGACCCTCGCCGACCACTGGAAGGACGGGATGCAGTCGCTGCGCGGGGCGACCGCGGCCGGCTTCCCCAACTGGATGACGATCATCGGGCCGAACACCGGGCTCGGCAACAGCTCGATGATCCTGATGATCGAGTCGCAGCTGAACTACATGGCGGACTACCTGCGCCAGCTGAGCGTCCTGGGCGGGCGGGTCGCGCTCGCGGCCCGGCCCTCCGCCGTGAACCAGTGGAACCGGCAGGTCCAGACCCGCATGGAGCGGACGGTGTGGAACACCGGCGGCTGCACCAGCTGGTACCTCGACGCGCAGGGCCGCAACACGACGGTCTGGCCGGGCACCACCGGCGAGTTCCGCAAGGAGACGCGCGGCGTGGACCTCTCCGAGTACGAGGTCGTCCGGCTGCGGGAGGGCGACGGCGAGCGGGTCCCCGTCCAGAGCGCGGGGGCCCCGGCCAAGGCCACGGGCAAGACCGGTGCGGGCGGGAGCGGCACGGGCAGGACCGGCACGGGCAGGACCGGCAAGGCCGCCACCACGGCCACCGCCGCCGAGGGGGACGCCGCGTGAGCCGGACCGCGTACGTCACCTCCGGCCGGTACGCCCCGCCCGCCGCCCGGCGCGAGCTGGTGGCGGTCTCCGCCGACGGCTCCCGCCTGCACGTGGAGGAACACGGGGAGGCGGACGCCCCGGCCGTGGTGCTGGCCCACGGCTGGACCTGCTCGACCGCGTTCTGGGCCGCGCAGATCCGCGAGCTCGCCCGCGACCACCGGGTCATCGCCTACGACCAGCGCGGGCACGGCCGCAGCCCCGCCGCCTCCCGCTACGACACCACCGCCCTCGCCGACGACCTGGTCGCCGTCCTGCGGTCCACCCTGGACCCCGGTGAGCGCGCGGTCGTCGCCGGGCACTCCATGGGCGGAATGACGATCATGGCCGCCGGCGGGCGGCCGGAGTTCGCCGAGCACGCTGCCGCCGCGCTGCTGTGCAGCACCGGCAGCGCCCGGCTGGTCGCGGAAGCGCTGGTCGTGCCGCTGCGCCCCGGGCGCGCCAGGACCCGCATCACCGGCGCGGTGCTCGGTGCGCGCGCCCCTCTCGGCCCCGTCACGCCGGTCGCCAAGCGGGTGCTGAAGTACGCGACGATGGGCCCGGGGTCCGCACCCGACAAGGTCGAGGCCTGCGCCCGCATCGTGCACGGCTGCCCCACCGGCGTCCGGCACGCCTGGTCCGAAGTGCTCGCCTCGCTGGACCTGGAGGCGGACCTCGCGGCGCTGACCGTGCCCACCGCCGTCATCGGCGGCAAGAACGACCGGCTCACCCCGATCGTGCACGCCCGGGGGCTCGCCGCCGCACTGCCGCACTGCGTGGGGCTGACCGAGCTGACCGGCATGGGGCACATGACCCCGATCGAGGCGCCCGAGGCCGTCACGAACGCCGTGCGCGAGCTGACCACCCACTTCCTCGAGGACCTGAAGGAGAAGACGCCGTGAGCGCGAGCAGGAGTCTGGAAGGCCGGGTCGCCGTCGTCACCGGGGCCGCACGCGGGGTCGGTGAACTCCTCGCCCGCAAACTGTCCGCGCGCGGCGCGAAGGTGGCCCTGGTGGGCCTGGAGCCGCAGGCCCTCAAGGAGGTCTCCGAGCGGCTGCACACCGACAGCGACCACTGGCACGCCGACGTCACCGACCACGAGGCCATGGCCCGCGTCGCCCGGGAGGTCAAGCAGCGCTTCGGCAAGGTCGACATCGTCGTCGCCAACGCGGGCGTGGCCGCCGGCGGGCCGTTCGCCGACTCCGACCCCGACGCCTGGCGCCGGGTGATCGAGGTCAACCTGATCGGCGGGGCCGTCACCGCGCGCGCCTTCCTCCCCGTACTGGCCGAGAGCCGCGGCTACTTCCTCCAGATCGCCTCGCTCGCCGCGATCACGCCCGCGCCGATGATGAGCGCGTACTGCGCCTCCAAGTCCGGCGTCGAGGCCTTCGCGCACTGCCTGCGCGCCGAAGTCGGCCACAAGGGCGTCCGGGTGGGCGTCGGCTACCTCTCCTGGACCGACACCGACATGGTGCGCGGCGCCGACCAGGACGAGGTGATGCGGGAGCTGCGCCAGAGGCTGCCGTGGCCGTCGAACCGCACGTACCCGCTGGGCCCGGCCGTGGACCGGATCGTCGCCGGGATCGAGCGGCGCTCGCCGCACGTGTACGCGCAGTGGTGGCTGCGCGGGATGCAGGGCGTGCGCGGCTGCCTGCCCGGGATCATCGCGACCGTCGGCCGGCGGGAGATGCAGCGCTTCGAACCCAGGCTGTCGCACGTCTCCCGCGGGCTGGTCGGAGCCGGAGGGGCCGCCGACGAGAAGGAACGGGCAGGGGACACGGGGCGTCATTGATCGAAATGCGAGCTTTGTCCGCCCGTGCAAATCTGGTCGAGCCCCGTCCCCTACACCCCTCCAGGAGTGAACAGCATGGGCATCAAGGACCAGTTCCAGGACAAGGCGAACGAGCTCAAGGACAAGGCGAAGACGGGCCGGCAGGGCGCCCGGGACGAGGCGTCCGAGCGCGCTGCGCAGGCCCCCGAACAGGGCAAGAAGAAGAAGGAAAAGGTCCACGACGAGCTCGATGACAACTGGGACTTCTGAGGCCCGCACACCCCGGGAACCGGCGAGCGGGCGGGGCGCCCGCGGGCGGCGGGGCGGGCCCCGCCCCCCCCCG
>NZ_JBHYVA010000110.1:0-16873 GCF_042750055.1 Streptomyces sp. NPDC059456 | reverse complement strand
GGTTCACCCCGAGCAGGAGGCGGGACGAGGAAGCGTCCCCGGGTCCGGACCAGGGAGCCGGCCGAGGCAGAACTCCTCCAAGGTCGCCGCGTCGTGGATCCGGCCGGCCTTGCAGGCGGCTTCGGCCCCGCCGGAGTGTGCGTGCCCGCCGGCGGGGAATCGGCCGTCGGCGAGCACGAGCAGGGCGGCGAGGCTCATCGGGCTGCGCCCATCGGAAACGGCCCCTCTCAAAACAGGAAGTATCTCTGGGCCATGGGCAGTTCCGCGGCGGGCGCCGGTTCCACGACCTCGCCGTCGATGGTGACGGTGAACGTGTCGGCGTCGACCTCGACCCTCGGCATGGCCTCGTTGTTGCGCATGTCCGCCTTGGCGACCTTGCGGGTGCTCTCGATCGCCACGAACTGCTTGCCGAGGCCGAGCCGTTCGGGCAGTCCGTCGTCGAGTGCGGCCTGCGCGGTGAAGTTGACCGAGTTCAGCCCGGGGGCCCGGCCGTGACTGCCGAACATCGGGCGGGGCAGCACCGGCTGCGGGGTGGGGATGGACGCGTTCGCGTCGCCCATCTGCGCGTACGCGATCTGGCCGCCCTTGATGACCACTTCGGGCTTGACCCCGAAGAACGCGGGCGTCCACAGCACCAGGTCGGCGAGCTTGCCGGTCTCCACCGAGCCGATCTCGCGGGCGAGCCCCTGGGCCACGGCGGGGTTGATCGTGTACTTGGCGACGTAGCGGCGGGCGCGGTGGTTGTCGGCCGGTCCGTCGCCGGGCAGGAACCCGCGCCGCTTCTTCATCACGTGGGCGGTCTGCCAGGTGCGCATCACGACCTCGCCGACGCGGCCCATGGCCTGGGCGTCGGAGGAGATGATGGAGATGGCGCCCATGTCGTGCAGGACGTCCTCGGCGGCGATCGTCGAGGGCCGGATCCGGGACTCCGCGAAGGCCAGGTCCTCGGGGACCGCCGGGTTGAGGTGGTGGCAGACCATCAGCATGTCGAGGTGTTCCTCGATGGTGTTGACGGTGTGCGGCCGGGTCGGGTTGGTCGAGCTGGGCAGGATGTTGGACTCGGAGACCACGGTGATGATGTCGGGCGCGTGCCCGCCGCCCGCACCCTCGGTGTGGTACGAGTGGATCGTCCGCCCGGCGATGGCCGCGAGGGTGTCGCCGACGAATCCGGCCTCGTTGAGGGTGTCGGTGTGGATGGCGACCTGCGCGCCGGTCTCGTCGCAGACGCTCAGGCAGGCGTCGATGACGGCGGGGGTGGCCCCCCAGTCCTCGTGGATCTTGAAGCCGAGGGCGCCGCCGCGCAGCTGGGAGTACATCGCCTCGCGGGACATGGTGTTGCCCTTGCCCAGCAGGCCGATGTTGACCGGGTAGGACTCCAGGGCCGCGAACATCCGGGCCAGGTGCCAGGGTCCGGGGGTGACGGTCGTGGCCTTGCTGCCCTCGGCGGGTCCGGTCCCGCCGCCGACGAGGGTGGTGATCCCGGAGGCCAGCGCCTCGTCGATCACGGTCGGCGAGATGAAGTGCACGTGGGTGTCGATGGCGCCCGCGGTGACGATCTTCCCGTTGCCCGCGATGATCTCGGTCTCGGGGCCGATCACGAGGGCGCGGTCCACCCCGTCCATCGTGTCGGGGTTCCCGGCCTTGCCGATGCCGCAGATGCGGCCGTCGCGGATGCCGATGTCGGCCTTGACGATGCCCCAGTGGTCGATGACGACGACCCCGGTGATCACGGTGTCGGGAGCGCCCTCGGCACGGGTGGTGCGCGCCTGGCCCATGGACTCCCGGATCACCTTGCCGCCACCGAACACGGCCTCGTCGCCGGAGCGTCCGGGGCCGCCGCTGAGGTCCTGCTCGATCTCGACGAAGAGGTCGGTGTCGGCGAGCCGGATGCGGTCGCCCGCGGTGGGTCCGAAGAGGTCGGCGTAGGCGCGGCGGTCGAGCTCAGCCATCGAGCGGCCCCCCGGTCTCCCCGCGCAGGCCGGGTACGGTGCGCAGCCCGGCGAGCGGTACGAGTTCCACGGCGACCGGGATGCCCGGCTCGAAGCGCACGGCGGTGCCGGCGGCGATGTTGAGCCGCAGTCCGCGGGCCGCGCGCCGGTCGAAGTCGAGGCCGGGGTTGGCCTCGGCGAAGTGGTAGTGGGAGCCGACCTGGACGGGCCGGTCGACGGCGTTGAGTACGGTCAGGCGGGTGACGGGCCGGCCCTCGTTGAGGCGCACCGGGCCGTCCCCGTGGACGATTTCGCCGGGGATCATGCGGCTCCTCCCCCTCAGACGATCGGGTCGTGGACGGTGACGAGCTTGGTGCCGTCCGGGAAGGTCGCCTCGACCTGGACGTCGTGGATCATCTCGGGGATCCCCTCCATCACCTCTGCGCGCGCGAGCACGGTGCGGCCGGAGGCCATGAGCTCGGCCACGGTCCGCCCGTCGCGGGCTCCTTCGAGGATGTGCGACGTGATCAGGGCGACCGCCTCGGGGTGGTTGAGGAGGACCCCCCGCGCCCTGCGCTTCTCGGCCACGTCTGCGGCCACGTGGATGAGCAGTCGTTCCTGCTCGTGCGGTGTCAGTTGCACTCGTATCACCAAGTTTCCGGGACAAGATCGGCGTCGCGCCGGGCCGACCCTAACGGCCTTCAACACTTTGTTGACCTGCGCATATCCGGGCCAAGCGTCTCTTGCCCAACGAAGAGAAAGGCTTTCCGTCCCGCGCACCGCCGCTTTGCCGACAGATGGGTGATCATTGACGGAAGACGGGGGGCATCACGGTAAGGCCCGTCTTTTTCCGCCGCGTTAACCCACGTTTCGTGCAGACGTCCGGTTCAGCCCGCGGCCGCCGCCGCGGGATCCGCCACCGAGGAGACGCATGTTCCCCAACCCGGTCCGACACATCACCTTCCACGCCCTCGATCCGTACAGGGTCGCCACGTTCTGGTCCGCCGTGACCGGCTTCCCGATCCACCCGGACGACGTCGAGGGCGATGAGGAGATCCTGCTGGACCCGGGGCAGCCGGGGGTCCCCGGGCTGCTGTTCATCCGGGTGCCGGACGCCAAGTCCGCGAAGAGCCGGGTCCACCTGGACATCCAGCCGCCCACCGGCACCCGGGACGAGACCGTCGACCGGCTGATCGGGCTCGGCGCGCAGCTGCTGGACGACCGGCGCCGGGCGGACGGCTCCGGCTGGGCGGTGCTCGCCGACCCGGAGGGAAACGAGCTGTGCATCGAGCGGAGTGCCGCGGAGCGCGGCCAGGGCTGAAAGACCCCGCCGACCCGGCTCAGCAGCCGGTGACGCTCTTCGCCGGGGCCCCGGCGGGCCAGGGCAGGGCGATCCAGACGGTCTTGCCGCCGTCCTCGGTGGGGCTGACCGAGAGCCGGCCGCCCGCTTCCGCGGTGAGCCAGCGGATGATGACCATGCCCCGCCCGTTGTCCTGCTGGACGGCGGCCGGCAGGCGCCGGGGCCAGCGCGGGTGGCTGTCGGTCACCCCGATGCGCAGCCACTCGCCGCGCTCCAGGCGGATGTCGACGGTGAAGGTGGGGGACTGTCCGAACGTGTGCTGCACGGCGTTGGTGGCGAGCTCCGAGACGATCAGCCGGACGCTGTCCGCGGTGTCGGCCTCGTCGGGCAGTCCCCATTCGCCGAGCACCTCCGCGACGTAGCGGCGGGCGGTGGCGACCGAGGCGGGATCGCTCGGCAGAGTGACGGATGCTTCCTGGTGGTCTGCCATGGCGACGGTCCCTTTCCCACCGGGGCGAAACGCCCCGGATCTGTGCTGGACGCCAGAGTGCCACCCATCGTCCCGCCGGTGCTGCCGTTCCCCCAAGATATGCATATATCTGTCGCTCAATGCAGTGAACTCTGCTACGGAAGAGCGTATTTGGACGGCAGACTGGTGCGAGCTGTGCCGGTGGAATGGAGGCGGGTATGCAGCACGGTCCCGCGGTGCGTCGGCGCAAGCTCGGCGAGGAACTGCGCGCGTTGCGCGACCGGACCGGACTCACCAGTGGTGAGGCCGCCCGGATCGCGGGATGGCACCAGTCGAAAATCAGCCGCATCGAGACGGGCCGCAGTGGCGTGAAACCGGAGGACATCCGGCTCCTGCTGGACGTCTACGGAAAGGTCGTCAGTCCCGAGCAGCGGGCGCTGCTGGAGGCCCTGTCGGCTTCGGCGGCCGGGCCGGGGCCGGGCGGCGGGGCGGGGCGCGGCCGCCAGTGGTGGCACGACTACCGGGGCCTGCTGCCCCAGGAGTACCGGGACTTCATCAGCCTGGAGGCGGGCGCCCGCTCGGCCCGCACGGTCGAGCTCTCCGTGGTGCCCGGCCTGCTGCAGACCCCGGAATACGCACGGGCGGTGACCCGGGCCGCGCTGGGCGGGCTGCCGGAACCCAAGGTCGACGCGCTGGTCGACGTACGGCTGGCCCGGCAGTCCGTGCTGCGGGCCGATCCCCCGCTGGAGCTGAGCGCCGTACTGGACGAGGCGGTGCTGCGGCGGCAGATCGGGGGGCCCGGGGTGATGGCGGCGCAATTGCGGCATCTGGTGCAGGTGTCCCGCCTGCCACAAGTGCGGCTACAGGTGCTGCCGTTCAGCGTGGGGGGCCATCTCGGCCTGACCGGACCGTTCGTCATTTTCTCATTTCCGAACATCGCCGATCTGGATGTGGTGGTCCTCGACCATTTGACGAGTAGCCTCTATCTGGAGCGGAAGGAAGACCTCGAGGCGTACAGCGCCGCATTCCGCACCATCCAGGCGCACGCCCTCCCGCCCCAGGACTCGTCGGATCTCATCAGCTCACTCGCTGACGACGCGTAAGGAGGCACCCCCGTGTCCGCAACCCCCCTCACCACCAGCGGACTTCTGATCAGCGCGCGGTGGCGGCGGAGCAGCCGCAGCACCGGAATGAACAATTGCGTGGAAACGGCCGTCCTCGACGGCCTGCTGGCCGTCCGCGACTCCAAGCGGACGGACGGCCCGGCCGTGCTCTTCACCGGGCCGGCCTGGCACGGCTTCCTCGCATCCGTACGGGCGGACGCGGACGTACTCGCGTGAGGCCCTAGCGGTCCGTGGCTCCGGCCGGGGCGGTCCCCAGGATCGTCGCGACGGCCCGGTCGATCTCGTCCCCCGTGAGATCGGCCCGTGCGGTCAGCCGCAGCCGGGAGATGCCGTCCGGCACCGACGGCGGACGGAAGCAGCCCACGGACAGACCTGCCTCGCGGCAGTCGGCGGCCCCGCGCTGTGCCGCCGAAGCCGACGGGGCCCGTACCGACACCACGGCCGCGTCCGGCCGGGCCGCGGTCAGGCCGGACGCGGTGAGCCGTCCGTACAGCCGGCCGGCCCCCGCGCGGGCCCGGCCGGCGCGCTCCGGTTCGCTCCGGAGCAGGCGCAGGCTCGCCAGCGCCGCACCGGCGGAGGCGGGTGCCAGCCCGGTGTCGAAGATGAAGGTCCGGGCCGTGTTGACCAGGTGCCGGATGACCTTGGCCGGGCCGAGCACGGCCCCGCCCTGGCTGCCCAGGGACTTCGAGAGCGTGAGGGTGGCGACCACGCCCGGCGCGCCCGCGAGCCCGGCGGCGTGCAGGGCTCCCCGGCCGCCCTCTCCCAGGACACCCAGCCCGTGGGCGTCGTCCACGACCAGGGCCGCACCCGCCTCCCGGCAGGCGGCCGCGTACGCGGCGAGCGGGGCGGCGTCCCCGTCCACGGAGAACACCGAGTCGCTGACCAGCAGCGCCCTGCCCTCGTGCGTGGCGAGCGCCTTGCGCGCGGCCTCCGGATCGGAGTGCGGGATCACCTCGATCCCGGCGCGGGAGAGCCGGCAGCCGTCGACGATCGAGGCGTGGTTGCCGGCGTCGGAGACGACGAGGGTGTCCCGGTCGCCGAGCGCGGTGACGGCCGCCAGGTTGGCCGCGTACCCGGAGGACAGGACGAGCGCGGCCTCGAATCCGCAGAAGTCCGCGAGCTCCCGCTCGAGCTCCGCATGAAGCTCGGTCGTGCCGGTCACCAGTCGGGATCCGGTGGCCCCGGCCCCCCACCGCTCGGCCGCCTCGCGTGCGCCGCGTACCGTCTCGGGGTGCCGGGAGAGCCCGAGGTAGTCGTTGCTCGCCAGGTCCAGCAGCGGCGAGGAAGCCGGCCGGGGGCGCAGCGTCCGGACGAGTCCGGCCTGCTCACGGGCCCGCTCCGCGTCGTCGATCCAGGCGAACACGTCATCGGGCTCGGGGCTGTACTGACTCATCGGCACGTCCTCGTGATTTGTCGGCTGTCCACAGACGTGCCTGACCCTAACGGCCGACACTTGAGTCCCAGGTGTGGCGATACACACACTCCGTTCCGGCCATGTTGTGCGATCTCTCCTTGGCCGGGAGTGGTCGTGTGGTCCAGGATCGGCGTCATGGACCTGCTGAACACCCTGGTGGACAAGGGGCTGCGGCGCGAGCTGCCGACCCGCGAAGAGGCGCTCGCCGTACTGGCGACCTCTGACGATGAACTGCTCGACGTGGTGGCCGCGGCCGGCAAGGTGCGCCGCCAGTGGTTCGGGCGCCGGGTCAAGCTGAACTACCTGGTCAACCTGAAGTCCGGGCTGTGCCCGGAGGACTGCTCCTACTGCTCCCAGCGACTGGGATCGAAGGCGGAGATCCTCAAGTACACGTGGCTGAAGCCGGACGAGGCCTCCCAGGCCGCGGCGGCCGGTGTCGCGGGCGGCGCGAAGCGCGTGTGCCTGGTGGCGAGCGGGCGCGGCCCGACGGACCGCGACGTCGAGCGGGTCGGCAAGACGATCGAGGCGATCAAGGAGCAGAACGAGGGCGTCGAGGTGTGCGCCTGCCTCGGTCTGCTCTCGGACGGCCAGGCGGAGCGTCTGAAGGACGCGGGTGCCGATGCCTACAACCACAACCTGAACACGTCCGAGGCCACGTACGGCCAGATCACGAAGACCCACACCTACGCGGACCGGGTCGACACGGTGCAGAAGGCGCACGCGGCGGGCCTGTCCGCCTGCTCCGGACTCATCGCGGGCATGGGCGAGAGCGACGAGGACCTCGTCGACGTCGTCTACTCGCTGCGCGAGCTGGACTCGGACTCGGTTCCGGTCAACTTCCTGATCCCCTTCGAGGGCACGCCGCTGGCCAAGGAGTGGAACCTCACCCCGCAGCGCTGCCTGCGGATCCTCGCGATGGTGCGGTTCGTCTGCCCCGACGTGGAGGTCCGGATCGCCGGCGGCCGCGAGGTGCACCTGCGCTCGATGCAGCCGCTCGCGCTGAACATCGCCAACTCGATCTTCCTCGGCGACTACCTCACCAGTGAGGGCCAGGCGGGCCAGGCCGACCTCGACATGATCGCGGACGCCGGCTTCGAGGTGGAGGGCGCCGGTACGACGACCCTCCCGGCGCACCGCGCGGACGCGGCCGCCGCGGCCCACGGGCCGTGCGGGTCCTCGGCGGCGCAGGCGGGCTGCGGCTCGGCGTGCGGCGGCTGCTCGGGCCACGAGCAGGAGGCCGTCCCCGCGCAGAACGCGGCCCCCGAACCGGCCGCGGCACCGGCCCAGGCCCCGGCGGGCGAGGTCCGCCCGGACCTGGTGGCGGTCCGCCGTCGGGGCGCGGGAACGGACCTCGCGCCCAATGCCTGATCAGCACCACACGCTGCCGGCCGCGGAACTGCTCGCACTGGACCGGCAGCACGTCTGGCACCCGTACGGCCCGATGCCCGGGCGGCAGGATCCGCTGGTCGTCTCCTCCGCCTCGGGCGTCCGGCTGCGGCTGGCCGAACCCTCCCAGGGGCAGGACGAGCTGGTCGACGGCATGTCCTCCTGGTGGTCGGCGATCCACGGGTACAACCACCCGGTGCTGAACGAGGCCGTGACCGGCCAGCTCGGCCGGATGTCGCACGTGATGTTCGGCGGGCTCACCCACGAGCCCGCCGTCCGGCTGGCCACCCGGCTGGTCGAGATCACCCCGCCCGGCCTGGAGCACGTCTTCCTCGCCGACTCGGGTTCGGTCTCGGTCGAGGTCGCGGTGAAGATGTGCCTCCAGTACTGGCGCTCCACCGGCCGCTCCGGCAAGACCAGGCTGATGACCTGGCGCGGCGGCTACCACGGGGACACCTGGACGCCGATGGGCGTCTGCGACCCCGTGGGCGGCATGCACGACCTCTGGTCGGGGCTCCTCCCCCGCCAGCTCTTCGCCGACGCCCCGCCGGGCGGCTTCGACGCGCCGGTGGACCCGGCGTACGTCGAGCACCTGCGCTCCCTGGTCTCCGCGCACGCGGACGAGCTGGCCGCGGTGATCGTGGAACCGGTGGTCCAGGGCGCGGGCGGCATGCGCTTCCACAACCCCGGCTACCTGCGGGTGCTGCGCGACCTGTGCGACGAGTACGACGTCCTGCTCATCCTCGACGAGATCGCGACGGGCTTCGGCCGCACCGGCGCGCTGTTCGCGGCGGACCACGCGGGGATGACCCCGGACGTGATGTGCCTCGGCAAGTCCCTGACCGGCGGCTACCTCACGCTGGCGGCGACGCTGTGCACGGAGCGGGTGGCGGCCGGGATCTCCCGGGGCGCCGTCCCGGTCCTCGCGCACGGCCCGACGTTCATGGGCAACCCGCTCGCCACGGCCGTGGCGCTGGCCTCGATCGACCTGCTCCTCGGCCAGGACTGGCAGCGTGAGGTCAAGCGGATCGAGGCGGGGCTGCTGGAGGGCCTGGCCCCGGCGCGGGACCTGCCCGGTGTCCGGGACGTACGCGTCCTGGGCGCGATCGGCGTGGTCCAGCTGACCCATGAGGCCGACGTGGCCGCGGCCACCCGGGCGGCGGTCCGGGAGGGCGTGTGGCTGCGCCCGTTCCGGGACCTGGTCTACGTGATGCCGCCGTTCGTGACGGGCGACGCCGACGTGGCCCGCATCTGCCGCGCGGTGTGCGCGGCGGCGGAGGAGGGCTGACATGACGGTGCTCATGGTCTCGGGCACGGGCACGGAGATCGGCAAGACGGTCGTCACGTCGGCGATCGCGGCCGCCGCGGTCGCGTCGGGCCGTTCGGTGGCGGTCCTCAAGCCGGCCCAGACGGGGATGGAACCCGGCGCCCCGGGTGACGCGGCGGAGGCGGTCCGGCTGGCCGGACCGGCGGTCACCGCGGTGGAACTGGCCCGCTATCCGGAGCCGTTGGCGCCGGACACGGCGGCCCGCCGCGCGGGCCTGCCCACGCTCTCGCCGGACGCCGTCGCGGAGGCGGCTGACCGGCTCGCCCGCTCCCACGACCTGGTCCTGGTGGAGGGCGCGGGGGGCCTGCTGGTCCGCTTCGACGAAGCCGGCCACACCCTGGCGGACGCGGCGCGCCTGCTCGGCGCCCCCGTCCTGGTGGTGGCCCCGGCGGCGCTCGGCACCCACAACTCCACGACTCTGACGGCCGAGGCGCTCCGGGCCCGGGGGCTGGATTCCCCGGGCGTGGTCATCGGCAGCTGGCCGGCGGAGCCGGACCTGGCCTGCCGCTGCAACCTGGCGGACCTCCCGTCGTCCTCGGGGCTCCCGCTGCTGGGCGCGGTCCCCGAGGGCTCGGGGTCCCTCTCCCCGGAGGCCTTCCGCGCGGCGGCCCCCGGCTGGCTGTCCCCCGCCCTCGCGGGCAGCTGGTCCCCGGAGTCGTTCCTGTCGACCTGGCCGCCCTGATCCGGACCGGGGTGCTCCGCCCCGGACTCCGGACCCGGAACGCACGCGGCCCGGCGGCGCCCCACGGCCCGCCGGGCCGTCGGCGTCCGGGCGCGTTTCAGTGCCCGCCGCGGGGCTCGCGGCAGCCGCTCTCCAGGTAGGCCCCGTGTGCCTCCACCTGCACCGGCACGCTCACACGCCCCGTCACGCACGGTCCGCTCTCCGGAACCTTCAGGACGAACGCGAGGTTGCCCGGGCCGGAGCCGTACACGTCCCCGGTCTCCGGCTTGTATCCCATCCCGGTCAGGAGCCGGCTGAGCTCCTGCGTCGTCCGGGGTGCGTCCTTCCCCTCGCCGCCGCCCAACGCCGCCTTGATCCGCGCGGCGTGCGCGTCACCCCGGCACCGGTCCTGGGGGCTGAGCGGGAACTGGCTCTTGTACCCGTGGTTCTCCGCGTACTTGCGCGCCTCCGGGTCGGTGGGCAGGTCGTCCGGCGGGACCGACGGGACGGCGGTGGCCCTGTCCGCGCACAGCCTGGCCATCTCGGGGAACAGCGCGTCGTGGCGGGCCACCGCGGCCGCCTGCCGAGCGGCGTGGTCCGGGGTCTGTGCGGAGGACGGGACCGGGGACGGGGCCGCGGCCGCGCCGCTCCCGGAGACCTTGGTGCCGCAGCCGGTCAGTACGAGCACTCCTGCGGCGAGCAGCACGGCGCCGGCGGTGGGGGTACTGGAGGTCACTGGGTCTCCGCTTCCTGGGGTCGGGCCCCGGCGGGCGGGGCGGCTCCGGTTCCTGCGATCACCCGATTGTCGCCACCGCACGGCTCCGGGCTCCTGAGTACGCGTACTCAGCCGGCCGGCGGACGGAGGGGGACGGGCCGACGAGGACGGGCGGACGGGGACGGGCCGACGAGGACGGGCGGACGGGGACGGGCGGACGCTGCGAACGGGCGGACAGGCGGTCGGGCGGTCGGGCGGTCGGGCGGTTTTGCGGTCGGGCGGTCGGGCGGTCGGGCGGTCGGGCGGTCGGGCGGTCGGGCGGTTTTGCGGGCCGCCGGGACGGGGAACAGCCCGGCAGGGCAACCGCACCCGCCGCCACCCCGCCCCGGAGGTCCGCCATGCCCCCATCACCTCGCGACCCGGACTCCGTCGACCACCCGTTCTTCGCCCGGTTCTACGCGCGGTTCAGCGCCACCGCCGAGACCCGCGGCGGTATCGGCCCCCTGCGCCGCGAGCTCCTGCACGGTGTGTCCGGCCGGGTCATCGAGATCGGCGCCGGCAACGGCCTCAACTTCGCGCACTACCCGCGCGCCGTCTCCGAGGTCGTGGCCGTCGAACCGGAGCGGCGCCTGCGCCGGCTCGCCGCCGACGCCGCCCTGCGCGCCGAGGTCCCGGTCGACGTGGTGCCGGGTGTCGCCGAGGCCCTTCCGGTCAAGAGCGAGGCGTTCGACGCCGCGGTCGCCTCCCTGGTGCTGTGCACCGTACGGGACCTGCCCCGCGTGCTCGCGGAGCTCCACCGGGTGCTCCGGCCCGACGCCGAGCTCCGCTTCTTCGAGCACGGCCGCGCACCCACCCCCGGCATGGCCGCCGTGCAGCGCGCCCTGGACCGGACCGTGTGGCCGCGCCTGTTCGGCGGGTGCCACACCTCCCGGGACCCGGCCGCGGCGATCCGGGCCGCCGGATTCCGGTCGGTCTCGTACCGCAGCTTCCGGCTCCCCGAGCACGGGCCGGCGTTGCCGAGCTCGTACTGCGTGATCGGATCGGCCCGCCGCGGTCCCGGGTAGGGCTCAGACGTCGAGCGGCTTGACCCAGCGCGTCCAGTGGTCCTCGGGGTGGTACCCCGCCGCGTCCCACGCTCCGTGCGCCTGCTCGTTGCGGTCCAGGACCATCGCGTCGGCGCGCCGCCCGCCGAGTCCGCGGAACCGTTCCTCCGCCGCGGCCAGCAGCGCCGATCCGATCCCCCGGCGGCGGTGTGCCGGGTGCACCGCGAGCCGGTACAGGTGGCAGCGCCAGCCGTCGAAGCCGGCGATCACGGTGCCGACGAGTTCGCCGCCCTGCCGGGCGAGCAGCAGGGCGTGCGGATCGCGGGCGTGAAGCTGCTCGACGCCGGCGAGGTCGTCGCTGATACTCGTTCCCTCTGCGGCGGTCTTCCAGAAGTCGAGCACGGCGGTGAGGTCGGCGGCCGACGCGGGACCGATGTGAAGATCGCTCATGCCCGGATCCCATCATCCGGGCGCGCTCCGCCAAAAGCATGATCCGACCCCTTTGCCTTTCCTTTACCATGGTGGGAAGCGGTCGACCGATCCGAACGAGTCGACCGACCCGAACGAAAGGTGTGAGCGTCCGCCCATGGGCGAGCCCCCCAGTACCCGACATCGCGCGACACCCCTCCTCCTGGCTGATCATGGGACGGAGGTGACCGACCGATGACCGAAGTGCTCCTGCTCCTCGTGGCGCTGCTCCTCTGCCTTGCCTGCGGAGTCTTCGTCGCGGCCGAGTTCTCGCTGACCACCGTCGAGCGCAGTGAGCTCGAACGGGCCGCCGAACGCGGTGAGCCGGGCGCAGAGAGCGCCCTGACCGCCGTCCGGAGCCTGACGTTCCAGCTCTCCGGCGCCCAGCTCGGCATCACCGTGACCGGCCTGGTCATCGGCATGATCTCCAAGCCGTCGATCGCCGCCCTGCTCCAAGGCCCCTTCGAGGCCATCGGGCTGTCGGCCGGCGCCGCCTCCTCCACCGCCCTGATCCTGGGCACCGTGTTGTCGACCGTCGTCCTGATGGTCGTCGGCGAGCTGGTGCCCAAGAACTGGGCGATCTCGTCCCCGCTGGCCGTCGCCAAGCGCGTGGCCACCATGCAGCGGGTCTTCAGCCGCGCGTTCCGGCCGTTCATCAGCCATCTGAACAGCACGGCGAACCACATGGTCCGCCGGTTCGGCATGGAACCCGCCGAGGAGCTGGCCTCCGCCCGCACCCCGCAGGAGCTGGTGGCGCTCGCCCGGCACTCCGCCAAGGCCGGCGCACTGGAGAAGGACACGGCCGAGCTCTTCGTCCGGACCCTGAACCTGGCCGACCTGACCGCGGAGAACGTCATGACCCCGCGCGTCCAGGTCACCGCGCTCGACACGCAGACCACCGCCGAGGACGTGGCGAACGCGACGCTCGCGACCGGCCTGTCGCGCTTCCCGGTCTACCGGGGCAGCCTCGACACCGTCGTCGGCACCGTCCACGTCAAGGACGTGCTCGCGCTGCCCGCCGGGGAACGCCACCGGCGGCCCGTCTCCCAGCTGATGCGCGAACCGCTCCTGGTGCCGGAGTCGCTGACCGTGGACCGGCTGCTCGACCTGCTCTCCGGCCGCCGGACGATGGCCGTGGTCATCGACGAGTACGGGGGCACGGCCGGCGTCGTGACCCTGGAGGACATCGTCGAGGAGGTCGTCGGCGAGGTGCGCGACGAGCACGACCCGCACGAGACCCCCGACCTGGCCCCCGCCGGTACGGACGCCTCCGGGCGCCGCCTCTACTCCGCCGACGGCGCCGCGCGCACCGACCAGCTGGAACGGATCGGACTGCGCGTGCCGGACGGCCCGTACGAGACGCTCGCCGGGCTGTTGGCGACGGAACTGGGCCGGATCCCGGCCGTCGGCGACAGCATGGAGCTGGGCGGCTGGCGGCTCGACGTCGTGGACGCCAGCGGGCGACGGGCCGCGCGCGTGCTGCTGCACGCGCCGGTCGAGCCGTCGCAGGACAAGGGTGGGGAGGGAGCCCGATGACGGTGCTCCAACTGCTGATCGGCCTGGCGACCCTGGTCGTCAACGCCTTCTTCGTCGGCGCCGAGTTCGCACTGATCTCGGTGCGGCGCAGCCAGATCGAGCCGTACGCCGAGCAGGGCGACCGGCGGGCGCGCGCCGTGCTGTGGGCCCTGGAACACGTGTCGGCGCTGATGGCCGCGGCCCAGCTGGGCATCACGCTGTGCACCCTGGTCCTGGGCGTGGTGGCCGAGCCGGCCATCGCACACCTGCTGACCCCGCTGTTCGACCTCGTGGGGGTGCCCTCGGGAGTGACGCACGCGATCTCGTTCGTGATCGCGCTGGCACTGGCGACGTACCTGCACATGCTCTTCGGTGAAATGCTGCCGAAGAACGTGGCCCTGTCCGAGCCCGTGCGCACGGCACTGCTGCTCGGCCCGCCGCTGGTCACCCTGACGCGGGCGCTGAAGCCGGTGATCTTCACGGTCAACGCCTTCGCCAACCTCCTGCTGCGGCTGCTGCGGGTGGACGTGAAGGACGAGGTCGCGGCGACTTTCTCGGACGACGAGCTGGCGCGGATCGTGAAGGACTCCAGCGAGGCCGGGCTGATCGACGGCCGGGCGAGCGCGCGACTGTACGACGCCCTGGAACTGGGCCGGCGGCCGGTCACCGACGTGGTGATGCCGCTGGACCGGGTCGTCGTGGCCCGGGAGGGCATCACCCCGACGGGCCTGGAGCAGCTGTCGGCCGAGTCCGGGTACTCGCGGTTCCCGGTGATCGACGCGCAGGCCGGGATCCTGGGGTACCTGCACGTCAAGGACGCCCTCGACGCGGACGGTGCGGAGCGGGACGAGCCGTTCCCGGTCTCCGCGCTGCGCCCGATCGCCCAGGTGCGGGCGGAGACCCCGCTGGACGACGTGCTGACCGCGATGCGGCGCAGCCGGACGCACCTGGCGGCGGTCCTCGGCTCGGGCGGGACGATGACGGGCCTGGTGACGATGGAGGACGTGCTGCGCGAGCTGTTCGGCCGCCCGGCCTCCGCCTGACCGGCTGCCGCCGCTGCGGTGCCCCGGCCCTGCACGGCCGGAGTACCGCGCGGTAGCATCGCTCCGCCATGGAGATGAATGCGTCTTACACCAGTTTCGTCGCGGTCGGCGACTCCTTCACCGAGGGGATGTCCGACCTGCTGCCCGACGGCTCCTACCGCGGCTGGGCGGATCTGCTGGCCGCGCGCCTGGCGGCGCGCGAGCCCGGTTTCCGGTACGCGAACCTCGCGGTCCGCGGGAAGCTGATCGGGCAGATCGCCACGGACCAGGTCCCGGTCGCGGCGGCGATGGGCGCGGACGTGGTGACGCTGGTGGGCGGCCTGAACGACGCGCTGCGGCCGAAGGTCGACATGGGCCGGGTGCGCGGGCACCTGGAGGAGGCCGTGGGGCTGCTTGCGCCCACGTGCAAGACGCTGGTGCTGATGCGCTCGCCGGGTCGCAACGGGCCGGTGATGGACCGCTTCCGGCCGCGCATGGAGGAGCTCTTCGTCATCATCGAAGAGCTCGCCGCCCGGCACGGCGCTCTGGTGGTCGACCTGTACGGGGCCCCGGCGCTCGCCGATCCCCGCATGTGGGACGTCGACCGGCTGCACCTGACGGCCGAGGGCCACCGACGGGTGGCGGAGGCCGTCTGGCAGACGCTGGGCCTGCCGCCCGAGCAGGACTGGCGCACCGAGCTCCCGGCCGCCGTGCCGCCGGGCTGGGCCGCGCGCCGCTCACAGGACCTGAGTTTCGCCCGGCAGCACCTGCTGCCGTGGGTCGGCCGCCGGCTGACGGGCCGCTCCTCCGGGGACGGCCGCCCGGCCAAGCGCCCGGAGCTGCTGCCCTACGAGGCCGCTGCGGGCGAGCGGCTCTCGTAGCAAGGCACAATCCGGGGCGGGGTCCCTACCTGCGTAAACGCACAGCTGCGGCACAAGTAGAATCCCTACACGTGACAGCCAAGCCCCGCATCCCCAATGTCCTGGCCGGCCGCTACGCCTCCGCGGAGCTCGCCGTCCTGTGGTCCCCCGAGTACAAGGTGACGCTGGAGCGGCGGCTGTGGCTCGCCGTGCTCCGCGCCCAGAAGGACCTCGGCATCGACGTCCCGGACGCCGCCCTCGCCGACTACGAGCGCGTCCTGGAGACCGTCGACCTCGCCTCCATCGCCGAGCGCGAGAAGGTCACCCGCCACGACGTGAAGGCCCGCATCGAGGAGTTCAACGCCCTCGCCGGCCACGAGCACGTCCACAAGGGCATGACCTCCCGCGACCTCACCGAGAACGTCGAGCAGCTCCAGATCCGGCTCTCGCTGGAACTGGCCCGGGACCGTACGGTCGCCGTCCTCGCCCGGCTCGGCAAGCTGGCCGGCGAGCACGCCGAGCTGGTCATGGCCGGCCGCTCCCACAACGTGGCCGCGCAGGCCACCACCCTGGGCAAGCGCTTCGCGACCGCGGCCGACGAGCTGCTCGTCGCCTACGACCGCCTGGAGGACCTGCTGGGCCGCTACCCGCTGCGCGGGATCAAGGGCCCGGTCGGCACCGCCCAGGACATGCTCGACCTGCTGGGCGGCGACGCCGCCAAGCTGGCCGACCTGGAGCAGCGGATCGCCTCCCACCTCGGCTTCGCCCAGGCCTTCACCTCCGTCGGCCAGGTCTACCCGCGCTCGCTCGACTACGACGTGGTCACCGCCCTCGTGCAGCTGGCCGCCGCCCCCTCGTCGATCGCGAAGACGATCCGCCTGATGGCCGGCCACGAGCTGGTCACCGAGGGCTTCAAGCCCGGCCAGGTCGGCTCCTCCGCGATGCCGCACAAGATGAACACCCGCTCCTGCGAGCGCGTCAACGGCCTGATGGTCATCCTGCGCGGCTACGCCTCGATGACCGGCGAACTGGCCGGCGACCAGTGGAACGAGGGCGACGTCTCCTGCTCCGTGGTCCGCCGCGTGGCGCTGCCCGACGCGTTCTTCGCGTTCGACGGCCTGCTGGAGACCTTCCTGACGGTCCTCGACGAGTTCGGCGCCTTCCCGGCGGTCGTGGCCCGCGAGCTGGACCGCTACCTGCCGTTCCTCGCGACCACCAAGGTCCTGATGGGCGCGGTCCGGGCGGGTGTCGGCCGCGAGGCCGCCCACGAGGTCATCAAGGAGCACGCGGTGGCCTCCGCCCTCGCCATGCGCGAGCAGGGCGCCGAGCGCAACGAGCTGCTGGACAAGCTGGCCGCCGACGAGCGGATGCCGCTGGACCGGGCCCAGCTCGACGCCCTGATGGCCGACAAGCTGTCCTTCACGGGTGCGGCCGGCGACCAGGTCGCGGCGGTGGTCTCCCGTATCGAGGCGATCGCCAAGCAGCACCCGGAGGCCGCCGGGTACACGCCGGGGTCGATCCTCTGACCCCCGACGAGCTGAACGCCGCCCGCGACCGCGTCATCCCGACCGCAGCACGCCCATGACCGCCGCGGTCTGCGTCTACCCCGACATGCTGGCCACCGCCAAGGCGGCCCTGAAC
>NZ_JBHYVA010000109.1:5877-16894 GCF_042750055.1 Streptomyces sp. NPDC059456 | reverse complement strand
CGATCCGGGTGGCCCGCTTCTCTTCTGTGGAGCTAAGGAGAATTGAACTCCTGACCTCCTGCATGCCATGCAGGCGCTCTACCAACTGAGCTATAGCCCCTTGTTTCTCTGCCGCCGGGCCCCTGCTCGGTTTCCCTTGCCGGTTCCCCCTGGCGACATCGAGAACATTACACGGTCATGGCCCAGGTCCAAAAATCGGTTTCCGGGCGATGCAGTTTGCCCGTTTTACCCCGCTCCGCAGACCTGTCGGCCACGCCCGTTGCCCGCCCCGCCCCGCCGCGGTCCTACGCTCTCGCGAACTGGTAGAACCGCTTGAGCGTGCAGTGCTCGTCGAGCAGCCGACCGTAGATCGGCTCCCCTTCCAGCTCGCGGTACGTCTCGATCGGGTCGCCTTTTATGATCAGCGCCCGCGCGCATTCCTCGCACCAGTACTGGTAGTCGGGGTTGACCGGGTCCATGTCCCGCACGATCGGCGTGCCGTTGTTGCACCAGTCGCACCGCCGCCGGTGTGCACCCATCCGTCAGCGACTCCCTCCCGCATCGGGCCGTCGACTCCCCCTCCGGCGGTCCCGATTCTGCCACGCGGGTGCGGGGCAGGTCAGCAGGCGCCGAAGGTACAAACGGAAGGATCCCGCCCCCTGTTGGGGACGGGATCCTGATTGTGGAGCTAAGGAGAATTGAACTCCTGACCTCCTGCATGCCATGCAGGCGCTCTACCAACTGAGCTATAGCCCCGCTCTCCGCCGCGCTCCCCCCGTTTCCGGTGTTCTGCGCTGCGAACAAGAAGAACTCTAGCCTGTGACCAGCCGGAAAGTGAAATCCGGGTGGGAGCCGCCCTGAGGCGGGCTCAGTCGTCGTCGCCGAGCACCGGTTCCGGCAGCGTGCCGGCGTTGTGCTCCATCAGGCGCCAGCCGCGCGCGCCCTCGCCGAGGACGGACCAGCAGCAGTTGGAGAGCCCGCCCAGGCTCTCCCAGTCGCGGGCCTCCAGGCCCAGCAGCCGGCCGATGGTCGTACGGATGGTCCCGCCGTGGCTGACCACGACGAGGGTGCCGCCCTCCGGCAGCCGGCCGGCGTGCTCCAGCACCACCGGCGCCGCCCGGTCGGCGACCTCGGTCTCCAGTTCGCCGCCACCGCGGCGGACGGGCTCGCCGCGCTTCCACGCGGCGTACTGCTCGCCGTACTTCTCGATGATCTCGTCGTGCGTCAGGCCCTGCCACTCACCGGCGTACGTCTCGCGCAGCCCGGCGTCCTGCGTCACGGGCAGCCCCGTGACGGCGGCCAGCTCGGAGGCCGTGGCGGAGGCCCGCCGCAGGTCGGAGGCCACGATGGAGTCGGGCTTCAGGGAGGCGAGCAGCCGGGCGGCGCGGCGCGCCTGCGCCACACCCGTCTCGGTCAGCTCGATGTCCGTGGAGCCCTGGAAGCGGCGCTCCAGGTTCCACGAGGTCTGGCCGTGCCGCCACAGGACGATCTTCCGGCCGGTCTTGCGGGGGGCGGTCGTGCTCAGAACAGATCACCGTCCAGGTCCTCGTCGCCCGCCGCCTCGCGCAGCTTGGCGTGCTCCTCCGCCTTGCCCTTGGTGAGCTTGGCGTCCTCGGGCAGGTCGATCTCGGGGCAGTCCTTCCACAGGCGCTCCAGCGCGTAGAAGACCCGCTCCTCGCTGTGCTGCACGTGGACGACGATGTCGATGTAGTCGAGCAGGATCCAGCGGGCGTCGCGGTCGCCCTCGCGGCGCACCGGCTTGGCGCCGAGCTCCTTGAGCAGGCGCTCCTCGATCTCGTCGACGATCGACTTGACCTGGCGGTCGTTGGGCGCCGAGGCGAGCAGGAAGGCGTCGGTGATCGACAGCACGTCGCTGACGTCGTACGCGATGATGTCGTGCGCGAGCCGGTCGGCCGCGGCCTGGGCGGCGGCGGTGATGAGCTCGATGGAGCGGTCCGTGGCGGTCACTGGCCATGCTTTCGGGTTGGCGGGCAGATCCTTACAAGGGTCTCATGTACCGCCGACCCCGCCCGCGCGGAACGTCCCGCGCGGGCCGGGCACCGGCCGAAGGCCTGGTCGGGCCGGGTCAGGACGGCTTGTAGTCCTTGCCCAGGGTCACCACGATGTCGGCGTTCACGGCGCTCTCGCCCTTCTTCACCGCGGTCTCGGGCAGGCCCAGCGTCTTGGCCACGTCGACGGCCTTGGCCCGCTGGGCGTCGTCCTGGTACGTGATCTGCGTGGCGGCCTGGGTCTTGTCGGCCTTGCCGCCGTCCACGAAGGTGTAGCCGCCGTTGAGCAGGGTCGCCTTCGCCGCGAGCTGCGTCTTGTCGTCGCCGGTGGCGTCCTTGAGGCCGACGCGGGGCGCGGCGCCGGCCTGGGCCGCCGTGAAGCTGCCGCCGAGCACCTCCTTGACGACGTTCTTGTTGGCGTCGTCGGTGAGCGCGCCGTCGGGCTTCACCGCTAGGACGTCCGTGCGGTACGCGCCCTGCTTGGCGTGTTCGCCGAGCTTGGACAGCAGGGTGCCGAGCGTCTGCGCGTTCAGGGAGGGGTCGAGGATCTGGCCCATGCTCTCGACGGTGACGGTCGCCGACTTCGGGTCGCCGGGGACCTTGCGCAGCACCCCGTAGAGCACCTTCCCGAAGCGGTCCAGCTGCTTGGCCTCAGGCTCGCCCTGAGCGCGGTGGGTGGCGTAGGCGACGGCCATCGCACCGCTGAGGTGCTGCTTGGCGCCCTGCGCGACGGCCGGGGTCTTGGCGGCGTCGTCGGCGGGGACGGCGGTGTCGGTGTCGATCTCGATGCCGCCGACCAGCTCGACCAGGTTCTCCAGGAAGGGGGTGTCCAGGCGCCAGGTGCCGCCGATGTGGGTGCCGAGCACCGAGTCGAGGGAGTCCCGTACGCCGCCGCCGCGCTCCTCGACCGCCTTGCCGAGGGCCGTGCCGGTGCCGTCGTCCTTCGGGACGCCCAGCGTGTTCGGCAGCAGGACGGTGGCGCCCTTCGCGGTGGTGACGTTGTCGACGAGCAGCACCGTGGAGGTGCCGCCCTTCTTGGTGTTGTACAGGTGCACGACGATCATGTCGCGCTTCTGCGCTCCGCCGGCGGCCGCGGCGGTCTTCTTCTGCCCGGGGCCGTCGAGGAAGGGCAGCTTGCCCGCGTACCAGAGGTAGCCGACGCCGCCCACGACGAACAGGGCGAGGACGACGATGAGCGCGACCACGCGGTTGCGGCCGCGGCGGCGGGCCTCCTCCCGGCGCTCGGTGCGGCTCTCGGTGAACTTGAGCCAGTCGATGACGTCTTCGGAGCTCTCGTCCGGCTGGTCGATGAACGCGAACTGCTCGGTGCGGTAGTCCGGGGCGGACCGGCCGTCGTCGGGGCGGCGCGGTTCGGGGACCCGGTCGGGGCGCTGCGGCTCCGGTCCGGCCGCCGGGGCCGGGGCGACGTGCTCGGGTGCGGCCTGCTGCGGGATCCACTGCCGGCCCTGCTGCGCGTGCGGGGCGTCGTACCCGTGGCCGGGAGCCTCGGTGTACTCCTGCTGCCCGTACTCGGGGGCGGCCGGCTGCTGCGGCTGCCGGTGCTGCTGCTGCTGTTGCGGCGTCGGCTGCTGGTAGTACGCCTGCTGCGGCTGCCGGCCGTAGCCCTGCTGGTCGTAGCCGTACTGCTGCTCGTACTGCTGCGCGGGCGCCTGGCCGTACACCGGCTGCCCGTACGGGTCGTAGCCGAGGAGCTGCTGCTCCTGTGCGGCGTACGGGTCGTACGGCTCCTGTCGGTCGTTCACCGCGGGGCCCCTCTCTCCGGAAGCTCAGGCTCCCCGGTACAGCTCACGCTTGTCGATGTAGCGCACCACGCCGTCGGGCACCAAGTACCAGACAGGATCCCCCTGGGCGACCCGGGTGCGGCAGTCCGTGGACGAAATCGCCAGCGCGGGCACCTGCACCAGGGAGACGCCGTCCTCCGGGAGCCCGTCGTCGGTGAGCACGTGGCCCGGCCGGGTCACTCCGATGAAGTGGGCGAGCGAGAAGAGCTCGTCGGCGTTCCGCCAGGTCAGGATCTGGGCGAGGGCGTCGGCACCGGTGATGAAGAACAGGTCGGCGTCTTCGTTGAGCGCGCTCAGATCACGCAGGGTGTCGATCGTGTACGTCGGGCCGCCGCGGTCGATGTCGATGCGGCTCACCGAGAACTGGGGGTTCGAGGCCGTCGCGATGACCGTCATCAGGTAGCGGTCCTCGGCGGGGGACACGGCGCGCTGCGACTTCTGCCACGGCTGGCCGGTCGGTACGAACACCACCTCGTCGAGGTGGAACAGGGCGGCCACTTCACTGGCGGCCACCAGGTGTCCGTGGTGGATCGGGTCGAACGTCCCGCCCATCACGCCGAGCCGGCGCTTGACCGGGCCGGTAGGCATCTCCTGCTCTCCCATGAGCGCAGAGCCTACTGGCCCGGCGGAGCGGTGCGGACCCGCATGCGGGCGCGTGCGCGGGAGCCGGTTCAGCGGTCGCGGTTCAGACGGGTGGTCACCCAGAGCATCAGCAGCAGGATGCACAGCGCGCCGCCACCGGTCAGGAACGGGTTCAGGCTGTCGTGGTTGCCGCCGTGCTGCTCGGCGCCCTCCGACGCGAGAACGACCAGGTTGTGGGCGGTGGAGGAGAGGCTCATCAGGCAGATACCTATCGAGTCGGGGAGCGAGCGGAGACTTCGCTCACATCGTATGCGGGGGCCTGGGGCACGCTCACGCCGACTCAGGCGTTGGAGAGGATAGACGCAGCAGCACTCAGGCCGATCAAGGGGGAGGGCGTCATGACGGAGACCGGTTTCGAGAAGGTCCCGGCGAGGGACCGCAGGAGGTTCCCCGGTATTTCCTCACGCGCGTACGAACACCCGGCGGACCGCTCGGCGCTGGTCGCGCTGCGCAAGCTGAGCGGGTTCGACACCGTGTTCAAGGCCCTGAGCGGCCTCCTGCCGGAGCGGAGCCTGCGCCTGCTCTTCCTGTCGGATTCCGTCCGGGTGGGCGAGACGCAGTTCCCGCACCTGTACGCGATGCTGCGCGACGCCTGTTACATCCTGGACCTGGAGAAGGTCCCGCAGATGTACGTGCAGCAGGACCCGCTGCCGAACGCCATGTGCATCGGGCTGGACGAGCCGATCATCGTGGTGACGACGGGCCTGGTCGAGCTGCTCGACGAGGAGGAGATGCGGGCGGTCGTGGGCCACGAGGTGGGCCACGCGCTGTCGGGGCACGCGGTGTACCGCACGATCCTGCTGTTCCTGACGGGTCTGGCGATGAAGGTGGCGTGGATCCCGCTGGGCAACGTGGCGATCATGGCGCTGGTGACCGCGCTGCGGGAGTGGTTCCGCAAGTCGGAGCTGTCGGCGGACCGGGCCGGTCTGCTGGTCGGACAGGACCTGCAGGCCTCGATGCGGGGCCTGATGAAGCTCGCGGGCGGCAACCACCTCCACGAGATGAACGTGGACTCCTTCCTGGCCCAGGCCGAGGAGTACGAGGCCGGCGGCGACCTGCGCGATTCCGTGCTGAAGATCCTCAACATGCTGCCGCGGACGCATCCCTTCGCCACCGTGCGGGCGGCCGAGCTGAAGAAGTGGTCGCAGAACCGGGACTACCAGCGGATCATGGACGGCCACTACCCGCGGCGGGACGAGGACAAGGACACCTCGGTGTCGGACTCCTTCCGCGAGTCGGCCTCGCACTACGCGGACACGGTGCGCAGCAGCAAGGACCCGCTGTTCAAGCTGGTCGGCGACATCGCGGGCGGTGCGGCCGATGTCGGCGGCAAGCTGCGCGACAAGTTCACGGGCGCGGGCCCGGCCGCCGGGAGCAAGGGCGGCGAGGCTACGGAGCGGGGCTGACGGGGGCGGTCCCGGCGGGCGTGGGCGGCGCGAGGACGCCGCACAGCCCGGCGGTGCGCCGCGGGGTGCCGCTGGCGTACGGGTCGCTGGCGGCCGGGCCCACGGTGGTCGGTCCGGCTCCGGCCAGGACCGGGCGGAAGCCGCCGGCGGGATCGGCGGAGCAGTCCTGCGGGCCGGCCATCACGTAGGCGGAGACCAGCTCCGCCCGCCGGGTCGTGAGGTCCTCCCGGTCGAAGCGGAGCCGCAGCTCGCGCCGGACGGTGAAGAGCGAGGCGCCGTCTTCCGCGGCCGGGGACCCGGTGGCGGGGCGTACGGCGTACACGAAGGTGTGGTCGGTGGTCACTTCGAGGACGTCCGCGGAGATCTCCTCGAAGGAGAGGGTTCCGCTGACCCGGACCCGGGTGTCGGCCAGGGCGGCGGTGCCGGGGTCGAAGCGGACCAGCCAGCCGGTGGCGGCGTGCCGCCCGTCGCCGGAGGGGGAGGTCATGCTGCGGTCGAACTGCGCCAGCTGGTCGGGGTCGAGCAGGACCCGTACGGGCCGGGTGGCGGCGCCGGCCAGCACGTCGGGGTCGAGCGAGGACTGCACCAGGTAGTCCTTGGCGATGGACAGTGCGGTGACGACCTGGGCTTCGGCGAAGTGGTGGGTGCGGCGTACGGCGGGCAGGGTGATCCCGGCCGCCCCGACGCGGAAGTCGGCCGCCGGGCTCTTCGCGAACAGGTCGACGGGCCGCCCGCCGGGCACGGCGGTACCGGGCGCCAGGGGCACGACGGTGCCGGCCAGCGGCTCGGTGCGGCCGGTGTACGCGGGTACGGCCGGGTTGCTCAGGCCCATGTAGACGGCCGTGGCGAAGGCCACCGCGATGAGCAGCATCAGCAGCATGCCCTGGCGGGCGCCCCGGCCGGGGGTGCTGGTCCGGGGCCGGGCGGGGCCGCTGCCGGACCAGATGGACCGGCTGCGTACGGCCCGGGCGTGTTCACCCATGCGCTCCTGCGCGGAGAACTCCTGGAGCCGGGCAGCCCGGACGAAGTCCTCGTCGAACACCACCGACCGGTACTCGTCCGACCGGAACTCCTCGTCGCCCCCGCCGGTGCCCTCGGGGGTGCCGTCGGGTGGATCTCCTGGAACGGCCATTGCTTCTCCCCGCTGTCCCCGCTTCAGAGAAGCCCCCAGCTCCGGCGAACGCGAGTGGGGTCGTTACCTTCAGGGTTGGCGGCCGACGGGGTACATAAACGCTCCGGCGCCGGTGACTTCCGTCAGCGGCGTGCTGGTGGGCGCGGGAGTGTGGTCGGCGTCGCTCGACGCGCTGCGGTAGACCGCGCTGAAGGCGAGGGCGACCATGCCGAGACCCATCACGAAGGCGAGCACCCAGGCGACGGGGCGCAGCCACGGCGAGCGGCCCCGGTAGGGCCGCAGGGCGCCGCCGTAGGCCCCGTACGGGCCTTCCGGGTAGCCGTGGCCGTATTCCCAGCCGGGCTCGTCGATGCCGTACCCGTCGGGGCGGCCGTAGGCGTAGCCGTCGTGGTCGTCGTCGGACGTCCAGCCTCCGGCGACGGCCCGGGCGGCTTCCGCCTCGGCGCGCGCCCGGTCGGCGGCCCGCTGGCGTTCCGCGGCACTCGGTTCATGGATTTCGGCGCTCCGGACGAAGTCCTCGTCGAACACCACGGAGGCGAAGTCGTGATCCGCGCCTCCGCGGTCGTCGCTGTCGGGCTCCCCGTCGTCCGGGATCTTGCCCCCCACGTCGTCCGGCACAGGAACAGCCTAGACCTGGGGGGCTGCTTTGGGCAGGGCGTGAGCGGAAATCGGCCACCCGGTGTTCGCCGCGCGACTACCGAACGTGACCGTCGCCGGTGACGATGTACTTGGTGGAGGTGAGCTCCGGAAGGCCCATCGGGCCGCGGGCGTGCAGCTTCTGGGTGGAGATGCCGATCTCGGCGCCGAAGCCGAACTGGCCACCGTCGGTGAACCGGGTGGACGCATTCACGGCGACGGTGGTCGAGTCGACCAGCTGGGTGAAGCGGCGGGCGGCGGCCTGCGAGGTGGTGACGATCGCCTCGGTGTGCCCGGAGGTCCAGCGGCGGATGTGGGCGACGGCGTCGTCGAGGGAGTCCACGACGCCGGCGGCGATGTCGTAGGAGAGGTACTCGGCGGCCCAGTCCTCGTCGGTGGCGGGCAGCGCGGTGGCCTTGGAGTTCTCGGCGGCCGCGAGGACGCGCGCGTCGCCGTGGACGGTGACGCCGGCGTCGGCGAGCGCGTCGAGGGCGCGCGGCAGGAAGGCGTCGGCGATGTCGCGGTGGACGAGGAGGGTCTCCGCGGAGTTGCAGACGGAGGGCCGCTGGGCCTTGGAGTTGACGAGGATGTCCACGGCCATGTCGAGGTCGGCCTGGGCGTCCACGTAGACGTGGCAGTTGCCGGTGCCGGTCTCGATGACCGGGACGATGGACTCCTCGACGACGGTCTTGATGAGGGAGGCACCGCCGCGCGGGATGAGGACGTCGACGAGCCCGCGGGCGCGCATCAGCTCGCGGACGGAGTCGCGGGACTCGCCCGGGACGAGCTGGATCGCGTCCGCGGGCAGACCGGCGCTCTCCACGGCGTCGCGGAGGATGGCGACGAGGGCGGTGTTGGAGGCGTAGGCGGAGGAGCTGCCGCGCAGGAGGACCGCGTTGCCGGACTTGAGGCAGAGGGCGGCGGCGTCGACGGTGACGTTGGGGCGGGCCTCGTAGATGATGCCGACGACGCCGAGCGGGACGCGGATCTGGCGGAGGTCGATGCCGTTGGGGAGGGTCGAGCCGCGGACGACCTCGCCGACCGGGTCGGGCAGGGCCGCCACGTCGCGGACGTCGGAGGCGATGGCCGCGACGCGCTCCGGGGTGAGGGTGAGGCGGTCGATGACGGTCTCGCTGGTGCCGGCGGCGCGGGCCTTGTCGGTGTCGACGGCGTTGGCGGCGACGATCTCGGCGGTACGGGCCTCCAGGGCGTCCGCGATGGCCAGGAGCGCGGTGTCCTTGGCGGACCGCGGGAGCGGGGCGATGGCCGCGGCGGCGGTGCGGGCCGCTTGCGCGGTGGCGATCACGGGCGAGACGGTGGCGTCGAGCGAGGTCATGCCGCCCAGGGTAATCCCCGGCCCCGCCCGACCCGACGGGGTTCCACCCCCCGAGACACCCCGCCCCGGCCGGGCTCCCGCGCCGCCGCGCCGCGGACCGTGGTGCCGGGACAGCCGGTCGGACGCCGGCCCGGCGCCCGCGCCGCTGCCCGCCGTCCGTGGCCCGGGTCGTCGAGTGCCGGTGGCGGGCCCTGCGGGACCGGTCCCCCCCCCGCCCTTCCACCGTTCCCCGGGCTCCGCCCGGACCCGGGAAACCCCGGGGCTCCGCCCGGACCCCGCCCCACCGCCCGCCGGACGGAGTCCCGGTGCAGCGGGCCGGAGCCGGCGACGTGGTGCGGGGAACGCGTCTAGTAGGGGTGGACCCCGACGGGGTGCGCCGGGGGTGGGCCGTAGCCCTCTGCCACGCGCAGGTGGTAGGTGGCGCGGTCGATGACCTCCAGGCCGACGATCTCCCACGGCGGGAGCTGCGCCGAGGAGCGGTGTTCGCCCCACAGGCGCAGGGCGACGGCCGCGGCGTCGTGGAGGTCGCGGGCCTCCTCCCAGTAGCGGATCTCCGCGTGGTCGTCGGCGTACCTGCTGGTCAGCAGGAAGGGGTGGTCATGGGCCAGCTGTTCCAGCCCGCGCCGGACCTCGGACAGCGGTGCCGGCTTGCCCGAGACGCTCAGGGTGACGTGCCAGAGGCGGGAGGCTTCTTCCTGCTCGTCCCCGCCGCCGCTGATGCTGGTCAGCGCTCGTCTCACCAGCCGCCTCCTGTCTGCGCCATGCTGCCTGTCCGCCCCTCACAGTTGACCAGTCCCCGGCCCGCCGCGCGGCGGTTTTACCGAACCTCAGCCCTCCAGCAGGACCAGATCGTCGCGGTGTACGACCTCCCGCTCGTACTCCGGGCCGTATTCCTTCGCCAGCTCGCGGGTGGAGCGCCCGAGGAGGCGGGGGAGTTCCTTGGCGTCGAAGTTGACGAGCCCGCGGGCCACGGCGCGGCCGTCGGGCCCGCGCAGTTCCACCGGGTCGCCGGCGACGAAGTCGCCCTCGACGGCGGCGATCCCGGCGGGCAGCAGGGAGCTGCCGCGTTCGGTCACGGCGCGTACGGCGCCCTCGTCCAGCACCAGGTGCCCCTGCGGGGTCGAGGCGTGCTGGAGCCAGAGCAGCCGGTCCGCCGAGCGGCGGCCGGTGGCGTGGAAGTGCGTGCCGGTCACCCGTCCGGCCAGGGCGTCGGCCGCCTGGCTGGCGGAGGTGAGGACGACCGGGATGCCGGCCGCGGCCGCGATCCGGGCCGCCTCGACCTTGGTGACCATGCCGCCGGTGCCGACGCCCGCCTTGCCGGCGCTGCCGATCGAGACGTGCGCGATGTCCTCGGGGCCGTGCACCTCGTCGATGCGGGTGGTGCCGGGGAGCGAGGGGTCTCCGTCGTAGAGGCCGTCCACGTCGGACAGCAGGACGAGGAGGTCGGCGCGGACCAGGTGGGCGACGAGGGCCGCGAGCCGGTCGTTGTCGCCGAAGCGGATCTCGTCCGTGGCGACGGTGTCGTTCTCGTTGACCACGGGCAGGGCGCCCATGGCCAGCAGCTGGTCCAGGGTCCGGTAGGCGTTGCGGTAGTGGGCCCGGCGGCTGGTGTCGTCGCCGGTCAGCAGCACCTGGCCGACGCGGATGCCGTACCGGGCGAAGGAGGCGGTGTACCGGGCGACGAGCAGCCCCTGGCCGACGCTGGCGGCCGCCTGCTGGCGGGCCAGGTCGGTGGGGCGCCGCCGCAGGCCGAGCGGGGACAGGCCCGCCGCGATGGCTCCGCTGGAGACGAGGACGATCTCCTTCTCGCCGCCGCTGCGGGCCTTGGCCAGTACGTCGACCAGGGCGTCCACCCGGTCCGCGTCGAGTCCGCCGGCGGCGGTGGTCAGGGAGGAGGATCCGACCTTGACCACGATCCTGCGGGCGTCCACGACACCTTGCCTAGCCGCTGACACGTCTGTCCCCTTGCCCCTTGCCGGTACGTCTGCCACCTCAATCTACGGGGTGGTGCGCGGCGCCCGCGCAGGGGTTTCAGCCGGTGGACCCGGCCGGCCGCGCGCCCGCGCGGGCCACCC